>NVSP01000009.1 GCA_002732755.1 Phycisphaera sp. | reverse complement strand
ATACTGCGCGCAGGCCATGGCAAAGCGAGGCGACGATTGGCGCATGCTGATTGAATCGTTCTACCCCGATGCGCAACTGATCCGTATTTACTAGAGCAACTTGCGCGATTGTATTTCGCATGTCATACTGGAGCCGGGGCAAGGAGGCCAAGGCATGCCGATACCAGTGGCTACGCGGAAGAAGATGTTGGCAGCGGTCAAGCGGGGCGAGTCTGTCGTCTCGGTCGCGCGCCGATTCGAGGTGACACAACAAGGGTTGCACAAACTCATCAAGCGATGCCGCCAGCGAGGAACACTCTCGCCGCTCAAACCCGGACCAAAAGGCCCGACAAAGCTGACGCCAACCGACGACGAGACGATGCTGTCAATGATCGCCCAAGACCCGGGCGTGACATTGCGTGAGATCGCCGGGCGGATGAGCGTGACGGTCGCCGAGTCAACGCTGTCGCGTCGGCTGACTCGGCTGGGCATGTCGCTCAAAAAAAATCACTGATCGCACGAGAACAGTTGCGTCCGGATGTGGCCCGGCGTCGGCGAAACTTTAAGATCGCGCGTCGGTTCGTCGAGCCTAATCGCTTCGTTTTCCTCGATGAATCAAGTGCAAAAACGAACATGACCCGATTGTACGGGCGATCACCGGTGGGCACGCGGTGCAACTTTCACACGCCACACGGCCACTGGAAAACGACGACAATGATCAGCGCGCTACGCATCGATGGTGTGATCAAAGAAGCAACGATGCTCTTTGACGGCCCGATGAACGCGGCGACATTTTTGGGCTGGGTGGAGCGGTGTCTTGCACCGTCGCTTCGGGCCGGCGATGTCGTGGTGATGGACAATCTGAGCTCGCACAAAGTTGCTGGTGTTGAAGAAGCGATCGATCGCGCGGGCGCGAGCGTGTGGTGGCAGCCGCCGTACTCGCCAGATTTAAACCCAATCGAGAAACTATGGAGCAAGATCAAATCGTGGCTKCGCCGCGCRMWGGCMGACACGCCCGACAAACTCGTRCTCGCGGCGGGCGACGCCTTTGGAGCCGTCACGCCGGGAGAATGCCGTAACTACTTCAAGGCGTGCGGATATGAAACATGATTGTGCAAGACGCTCTAATCGAGGCCCAAAGCACCGGTCAACCGGGCGGGCAGCGATGCTGCTGTTCAACCTCTATGACGAGATGGGCGACACTGCACAAATGGACCTCTGGCTTGAACGGGTCGAGGCCTCGGATTATTCGCCGGAAGGAACCCCGCAATGACCGATGAACAATCAGCCAGCCGCGAGGATGTTCCCCGATTCGCCGAGGAGATGTACGACGATCTTCACCGGATCGCGGGCGAGTATCTTCGGCACGAACGCAAGGACCACACGCTCCAGCCGACTGCTCTGATCCATGAGGCGTATCTCAAAGTCGCACATCGCGATGAATGGAAAAGCGCGACGCACTTCCGCGCGGTTGCTTCGGCGGCCATGCGTCAGATTCTTGTCGATCACGCCCGACGCCGGGGCCGCCTCAAGCGCGGCGGCGGGCGTGTGATGATGACCACCAACATGGCCATAGAGGATGGCCGTGATATTGATGTGCTTGCGCTTGATGAGGCTCTGCTCTCGCTTGCTCGCCTAAATGAACGCAAGGCCAAGGTCGTCGAGTTGCGGTTCTTCGGTGGGTTGACCGCCAAGGAATCGGCGCAGATGTTGGGCATCTCACAGAAGACCGCCGAGGCGGATTGGTACTTTGCCAGGGCGTGGCTTCACGAGAGGCTGGGGGCCGAGGGGCCAGCCTGAGCGGGCCATCTTCCCCAGATCAACCTTGAATAGGTAGTTTTTGTACTCTATTTCCAGATTCGCATGGGAAATTGGCACCTGGATGTCGCGGACTCTTTTGGACGGCCATCTCGCCGCGAAGGAGACCGAGAAATGCGACTTATCTGTGCCACGATTCTTGCTGTCATAATCGTTTCTGGTATCACCGCTCAAACACACGCCCAGAACGACACGACCTTCACCTATCAGGGACTGCTCAATGAAGCGGGCGCTCCCGCCGACGGGTCGTACAACATCGACATCTCTCTCTGGGACGCGGTGACGAACGGCACGCAGATCGGGTCGGAAGTCATGTTCAACGGCCTCGCTGTCTCTGAAGGCATGTTCTCCATCCAACTCGATTTCGGGGCGAACGCGCTCGACAACTCCGATCGCTGGCTCGAGATTAGCGTCGACGGAACAGAACTTTCGCCGCGCCAGCAAGTGACGCGAGCGCCATACGCGATCCAGACGCGCGGCATCTCGATCGGAGATGATGGCAATGTGACATTCAACAGTATGGCAGCTGTTGAAGGACTCGTGACGATGAGCAGCATCGGCGGGATTGATGTGATCATTGACGCAGATACCAACAAWTCGGGTGAGGATCAAAACGCACGGATCGTCATGAAACAAGATGGCGGGCAGGTCGTCGCCCGAATGGGGTACCGCGAGGGAGCCAATTCGCTTGAGGTCATGCAGGAATGGCCTAGCAACCTGATCCTTGGAACCGACAATCAGGATCGCATCACAATCACGAAGAACGGCTTCGTCGGCATAGGCACATCCACTCCGGATGCCGAGTTGAATGTTGTTGGTGACGGGAGCGGGTCGCTCGTTAAGTTGACCAATGGGGGGAGCGGTGGCGGCACCGGACTGACCATCGCAGATGTCTCCAATGGCGGCAGAGCGGCATCATTTTACGGTGTGACATCCAACGATGTACTTCGAGTTCAGAACGATGGCACCGGCAACGCGGCAACATTTATTGGCAAGGTTGGCATAGGAACCACCACGCCTGTTTCCCCGTTGGAAGTGGTCAGCGCCGGTTCCAGAACAATATCTGCCCACAACACCGCCGCCTCCGGAATCACCTACGGCGTGCGGGCAGAGAGCGAGTCCATCAACGGCACGGGCGTCTTCGGGTGGGCCTCCGCCAACTCGGGTGTCACCTACGGCGTGCGGGGCCGGAACAACTCCACCAGCGGCACGGGCGTCTTCGGGYGGGCGTCCGCAACCTCTGGCATCAATTACGGCGTGCGGGGCGTGAGCAATTCCACCAGCGGCTTCGACTTCTTCGCTGCGGGTGTCGGCAGCAACTACGGAGCAACCTCGTCAATCCGCTGGAAGAGCAACATCCGCAACATCGAGAGTCCGCTTGAGAAGATCGCCCAACTCCGCGGCGTGTACTACGACTGGGACGAAGACCACGGCGGAGCCCACGATGTCGGCATGATCGCTGAAGAGGTCGGCTTGGTCCTCCCCGAGATAGTGCAATACGAAGCGAACGGCATCGCCGCTATCGGCATGGACTACAGCAAGATGACCCCGCTGCTGGTCGAGGCTGTCAACGCACTTCGTGCTGAGAAGGACACAGAGATCGCGGAACTCCGCGAGCGTATCACTGAGCTTGAACGGCTCATTACGTCGAGCACTGCCGAAGATCAGACCGGCATCGCCAGCAGACTCATTGAGGAGGATACATAATGAAACGCACAATCTTGATTGCGGCACTCGCCTGCCCGTTCGCTGCGGACGCTCAGCCCTTTGCCATCGAGAAATCGGTGATCGCGGGCGGCGGAGGAAGCTCGGCCGGCGGCTCGTTCGCACTCTCCGGCACGATCGGCCAGCACGACGCAGGCTCACCCATGACCGGTGGGAGTTTTTCGCTCACCGGCGGGTTCTGGGCGGGCGCTTTCTCGTCGGGTTCGCGGCTCTGCGCTGATCAGAACGAAGACGGCTTGGTCACACCAACCGACTTTACAGCGTGGATTGCTGCATTCAACCAAGGTATAAACGGACCAATTTGCAACCCGTAATTCTAGAATAATCTTAAATGATTCGGTGCTGTAGTGTGGACGTCAACAGAATTCTTATTTTCGCTGTTATTTGCCGAGATATTATTACTACAGGTAGTGAAAAAATCCGTAAACGTGCAACGCTACCTTATGTACTCATGTTGAATTTTGTACGAGTTTATTCGCAGCTACCACGCATAGTGATTGATCCCGTACACCAGCGCCCCCCCAAAGAACCCTGTCATACTGACCATGCCAGCAGCAGCGAAGAGGGTGACGCGGTAGAGCAATCTTGCCGAAGAGTTCGCCGACGGTTTGCTCGCCCGGAACAACATCGCTACAGACAGAACTGTGAGTACCGCTGTGCTTGTTCCAAGCCAGCGGTGAACGGTCTGGATCCAATCGTCATCGGTGAAGGAGAACCCGCCGTTGAACCAGCCCAGTGTCACGGCGGCAAGCGAGCCGACAGCGGCGAACGCCACGCAGAAGGTGCCGGCGCTGCGAAAGAAGTCCCGCTTTGTCAGGATGAAGAGCCCCTCGGCAAACGCCGCCCCGATCAGCATCCCGATCGGGAGATGCGTCGTTGGCGGGTGAAACTTGCCGAGCCATGCAATGAGCTTTGAGATACCAGATTCTGATTTTCCATGATCCGTTGCATGATCGTGTGATTCCTCTTCGTCATGATCACCCGGCTCGGCATCTTGGTGACCCTCCTCATGCTCGTCATGAGTAACTGCTGGCTGAGATGCCAAAGATACCCTCTGTAGCATTGGGAGTTGGTCAAGGTATGCCTGCGAATCGGCCTCGAATTTTGTTTTGCATCTCCGGCAACAAAACCCAAYGGTTTGCCCTTCGTACTCCACAGTGAACGCGGGGTCGATGGCTTCCTCGGTTGTGACGGGGCACATTGTATTTATCGGGTCGCTTGCCCTGTCGCCCAGGCCCACCCTGTCTAGCTGCCCTTGCGCCGAGAACTGCAGAACAGCCATAACGAGCGATAGAATAATGATACTAAAACGATATTGCGTCGAAATGGCGTTCATCWGCATGTTCTCCTGTGTGGTCTGCTTATTTGATCAGCCGCCGTGCTTTCAGTGTCCGCCGTGGTCGCCATGATCACCATGATCGCCGTGCTCACCATCTTCCTTGGGTTTGGGGTGTTCGTCATGTTCGTCGGTCGGCAAGAACTCCCCCTGCTCCTGCCACGCTAGGTCGATCATTGCGATGTACTTGGCAGGGTCGGCGTTGACCTTGCCTTCGCAGCCGCCACAGCAGAGCCTAAGCAAGCGGCCCGCGACGATCATCTCAAACGGCTCGCCCATAGATCCAAGATCGCCTCCGGCGACAACGCAGGTGCTAAGCGGATAGTGCTCACGTTGTGCGTCGGCGGCCCGCTCATCTAGCTTCTCGATAGACGCAGCGGGATCCGCCTTGAACTCGCTCTCGCAACTCTTGCAGCAGAAACGCACAAGCCTGTTGTTGTACACCATATTGCGCGCGATACTTTCACCATCAACAACCAGCGGCTCACCAGAGATGATGCATGTCGTAATCGGGTAGTAGGTAAGTTGGTCTTTCACCATCGCCTTGTTGATTCGTTCCCAGTAGCCTTCTTTGTCGGCTTCAAACTTGCCGATGCACCCGCCGCAGCAGAACCGAACCTCACGACCGTCGTATGTCTTTACGATTGGATCGCCCATACTCCCGAGCTTTCCCCCAGATACCGGACATGTGTCCAGCGTATACACCGCGCTATAGGGCTCGGCTATCGTCTTTGAGATCCGCTCGTGCCCGGACATTTCCATACTCTCTTGTGCAGAGACTCCCGTCGAGAGCATCGTGCAGCAGAGGGCGATTCCTGATATTGCAAACTTGTTCATTGCGTTACTCCTTGTTGTGAACATCTCGTTCTTATGAACGCTTTCTAAAACGGAACTTTATTTCTTCGACCCAGCAGTACAGGATCGGGACGACAAACCATGTGATCGAAGCGACCGCCATGCCGCCGAAGGTTGGGATCGCCATGGGGACCATGATGTCGGCGCCTCTGCCGGTGCTGGTGAGCACGGGTAGAAGGGCGAGGATGGTGGTAGCGCTGGTCATGACCGCTGCGCGAATACGGAGGCCGCCGCCGACAACAACGGCTTGCCGTATTGCTTCGATTGAATCTGGTTTCTGTTCTTTAAGAGATTGTCTGATTCGCGTCGCCATGATGACGCCGTCGTCAGTTGCGATCCCAAAGAGCGCCAGGAATCCGACCCATACTGCAACGCTGAGGTTGTACGGCTTGACTTGGAACAGCTCGCGGAGATTCGTGCCGAGCAGGTTGATGTCAAGAAACCAAGGCTGGGCGTAGAGCCAGAGCATCAGGAACCCTCCGCCCCATGCGACGAACACGCCGGTGAAGACGAAGAATGTTAGTTCAACACGCCGAAACTGAAGATACAGCAAGAGGAAGATCACGACCAGCGAGATCGGAAGTACGATGCGCAGCCGCTTGGCGGCACGGAGTTGGTTCTTGTACGAGCCGGAAAACTCGTAGCTGACGCCGGCTGGAATAACGAGTTCGCCCGAGTCGATCTTACTCTTGAGAAATGCCTGCGCATCCCTGACGACGGAGACCTCGGCGAAGCCGGGCATTTTATCGAATAGAACATACGCAACGAGGAATGTGTCCTCGCTCTTAATCATCTGCGGCCCGCGGCGGTAGTTAATTGTTGCCAGTTCTTGCAGCGGGACCTGTGCGCCGGAGCTCGTCGGGACAAGGATGTCGCCGAGCGTGTCGGGCTGGTCGCGGAGCTCTCGCAGATACCGCACACGGACGGGGTACCGCTCGCGCCCTTCGACGGTCATGGTGAGCGGTTTGCCGCCGATAGCGACCTCGATGACTTCCTGAATGTCGGCGATGCGCAGCCCATAGCGAGCGATTTTCTCGCGGTCGATATCGATCTCAAGATAGGGTTTGCCGACAACTCGATCGGCAAACACGGCGGCGGGCTGGATCGACGGAACCTGCTTGAGCAGGCGTTCGAGTTCAAGGGCGAATGATTCGATCGATTCGAGATCCGGGCCGTAGACCTTGACGCCCATAGGTGCGCGGAAGCCCGACTGAAGCATGATGATGCGTGTTTCGATTGGCTGTAGTTTTGGGGCGCTGGTTATCCCAGGCATTTGCGCCATCGCAACGATCTCGTCCCAGATATCCTGCGGAGATTCGATCTCGTCGCGCCACTGCCGGTACGGCATGCCGCGGCGATCTTCGATCAGGTTGCCAGAGGCGTCCCTGACAAACTCTTTCTCTTCTGAGTCGTAACGAAATCGGATGCGTTTTCCGTTTTCGTCAGATTTGTACTCGTTCTTGTATTGAACGATTGTCTCGATCATGGAAATAGGCGCGGGATCGAGCGGGCTTTCGACCCTGCCGATCTTGCCAACGGACATCTCGACCTCGGGCACGCTCATGATCCTGCGGTCGAGTTCCTTGACGATATCGGTCGCCTCACCGATCGAGGCGTGGGGCATCGTCGTTGGCATGTACAGGAACGATCCCTCGTCGAGGGATGGCATAAACTCGCTGCCAAGACCGGGCAGGCTGTGGGCGATATCCACTGCGGTCTGTGTTCGGCGGACCGAATCTGGGAGCCAGCCAAAGACACGATCAAACCCGAGCCAGACGGTCGCGCCCATCACCACAACACACAGCGCAGGCGAGAGCGAAACGAGTTTGTGCCGAAGCGCCCAAGCGAGCACGCGGGGGAAGCTTGCTTTTATGACCCAGAACACCAAGAGCAACAAGCCGATGATCACGCCGATAAACACTGCATTGCCCAGCGTACCCGGGCCTGGCCCAAGCGGTTCCCACGAATCTGAAAGCACCGCAAGCACGATCAGCACCACAACGATATTCATCGACCATCGCACCCAACGGAACGCAAGTGCCGAGCGGCTGTTAAGCTTTAGTTTCCAGCGAGGTCGATAGCCCATCAGCACATGGGCGACCGCGGGCAGGATCGTCAGCGCAATGATAATCGCTGAGATCAACGCGAAAGTTTTGGTGTACGCCAGCGGCTTGAACAGCTTACCCTCGGCTGCCTGCATGGTGAACACGGGCAGGAACCCCACCACCGTTGTCGCGACCGCGGTCAGCACCGCACCGCCGACTTCCGTGGTCGCGGAATAGATAACTTCGAGCCTATTCGCATCGGGCGGGGCTTCGTCAAGTCGGCGGAGGATGTTCTCGCTGAGCACAATCCCCATGTCAACGATGGTTCCGATCGCTATGGCGATCCCCGAGAGCGCCACGATGTTGGCATCAACCTTGAAAATCTTCATGCCGATAAAGGTCATCAGCACCGTGATCGGGAGCATGGCGGCGATCAAGAGGCTGCTGCGCAGGTGCATGACCATGAGAACAATGACGATTATTGTCACAAGGACTTGCTGCGATATCGCGGAGTTGAGTGTGCCGAGCGTTTCGCGGATGAGTCCCGAGCGGTCGTAGAAAGGTACGATCGTCACACGGCTTTCTGTCCCGTCGGCAAGTATTTTGGATGGAAGCCCCGGCGCAATGTCCTTGATTTTGGCCTTGACGCGTTCGATCGCTGCCATTGGATTTTCGCCGTAGCGCACAACGACGACGCCCCCCACTGCTTCTTCACCGGCCTTGGTCAGAACGCCCCGGCGCATG
The DNA here is from genome assembly GCA_002732755.1 of Phycisphaera sp. Classification (GTDB taxonomy): domain Bacteria; phylum Planctomycetota; class Phycisphaerae; order Phycisphaerales; family UBA1924. The sequence goes on along the minus strand of NVSP01000009.1, from coordinate 17,968 downwards.
GCGGGGCCGAGCGAGACCTTTGCGATGTCTCGGATCAGAATGGGCTGGCCGTCACGGGCGTCGATGGATGTGAGTTCGAGATCTTCGACACTGTTAATAAAGCCAAGCCCCCGCACGATGTACTCGGCCCGGTTGACTTCGAGCGTGCGCGCACCGACATCGAGGTTGCTCTTACGGACCGCGGAAATAACCTGCCCGAGCGAGATGTTGGCCGCGCGCATGGCGTTCGGATCAACATCGACCTGGTATTCCTTGACGAAGCCGCCGATTGACGCGACTTCAGAGACCCCCTCGACACCTGCAAGCTTGTACTTCACGGTAAAGTCTTGGATGGAGCGCAGCTCATCAGGCCCCCACCCCCCGGTCGGGTTGCCTTCGGTGTCTTGTCCTTCGAGTGTGTACCAGAAAACTTGTCCAAGAGCTGTGGCATCGGGGCCGAGCGCCGGCGAGATCCCATCTGGGAGCGTGCCAGCGGGGAGCGAGCTGAGCTTCTCGAGCACCCGAGAACGCGACCAGTAGAACTCGATGTCATCATCAAATACTACATATATAGTCGAAAATCCGAAAACAGAGTAACTGCGGATATCCTTGACACCCGGGATGCCCAGAAGCGAAACGGTCAGCGGATAACTGATCTGGTCGTCGATATCTTGCGGGCTTCGACCGGGCCACTCGGTGAAAACGATCTGCTGATTCTCGCCGATGTCAGGGATGGCATCGACGGGTACGGGATTGCGGTCAAGCCCCTTGATGTCCCAGTCGAACGGAGCGACAAACACGCCCCAGAAAAGCGCGCCGGCAAGCATAATGGCGACCACGAGTTTTTGCTCTAGGCAAAAGCGGATGATGGTGTTGAGCAAGCCTTCGTTGCGTGTAGTATTTGGATCAATCATTGTTGTGATCCTTGTGCTCATCAGAGTTCATCTCGCCCATCGGCTGGAAGGTTTCAAGGACACTGCCACAGCGGAGCATGGATGCCCCGAAGTACGGATTGTTGACTTGCTCACCCCGCTGGAGCCAGTCGGCGCCTTTGTTGTCAAGCGCCATCGGGCAGAATGCGATGCTGAGCGGCTCGTCGCCGACATGTCCAAAGTGTCGTTGGAGTTGGATGATGCCCTCGCTCATCTGCTCGAAGTTCGCGCGTGCCTGCACGATATTTGTTGCCCACGGCGCGGGTCGGAGAAGTACCGATGCTTCTCTCCAGCCGGAAACCGAATCACTTGACAGGCCGGTTTCTTTGACAAGGCCAACCGCTTCGATGAGCTTTGTGTTGGCCTCGGTAAACGTTTGGAAATCATCGTTTGCCAGCGCTTCTTGCGCTGCCAGATATGTCTCGTATATAGGGCTAAGGCTCTGTATGAATGACTCTGGAATATCGTTGCTCATTTCATTGGCCTGCTGCATCCCGCCGTGACCGGCGTGTACGCTGCCGCTTGGCCCGCCCTTGGGGCTCATCATGCTTGGCTTTGCTGAGATCTGCATGGCGCTGTCGATGCGGAAAGCGCCGTGGACAACGACCATGTCGCCTTCTTCGAGGCCACTTTTGACGATATAGAAATCACCAGCCCTTGACCCGAGCACGACTTCCCTTCCCTCGTATATCGTCTTGTCCTCGTTGGCTACTTCGATGTAGACAACCGATCGCGTGCCAGTAAACAGCACCGCGGTGTGTGGCACGACGAGCGGGGTTTCTTGTTCCGGGTTTGAGATAATGCCGAGCGCCTCTGCGGGCAACAAATCCATGCCGCAGATGTCACATTCTCCCGGCTCATCTTTGACGACGGACGGGTGCATGGGGCTGATCCACCGCCCGACAAGCTCATCACCGACAACCGCACCACTGGCACCTACCTTTGGCCGAATAATCGCCGAGGCGAACATGCCCGGCTTGAGCCTGCGATCAGTGTTGTCTACCGCGACGCGCACCGCAGCGGTGCGTGTTCGATCATCAATCATGGGTTCGATGAACGAAACCTGCCCCGCAAAGACCTCACCCGGGTGCGATTCGACAGTGAACGATACCTGTTGCCCCCATCGGATCATCGGGAGTTGCGATTCATATACCTCAAGGTCAAGCCAGAGTCTCGTCAGATCAGCGACAGTAGCGATGGGATTGCCGATCTGGACATAGTCGCCCTCGCGCACCGCAAGATGCGTAACCACACCACCGATCGGCGCATAGATCGTGAGTCTATCTGAATTGAACGAGCCGTCTTCAACAGCCGCGATCTGGTCATCTGTCATCCCAAAGAGCCTAAGTTTGTCGCGTGAAGCATCGAGTATGTCGCGCGTCATCTGGCGAACAAGTTGGCTTCTGTCGCCGGTAGCATTCGCGGCAGTGCTGGATTGCCTGAGTTCTTCAAACGCAGCGAGTAGCTCGGGGCTGTAAACCTCAGCAAGATGGTCACCCTTGTTGACGGGAACACCGCGGTAGTTGACAAAGAGCCTGTCGATCCGCGATGGGAAGTAGGCGCTAAGCCTTGCGACGAAGGTCTCATCGTACGATATTTTTCCGTAGAGACGAACCGTCGCTGTCGGAAAGAACCGGGCCACCTCCACGGTCTCGATAGCCGAGCCATCACCGATAGCATCACGCAGTACAATGCGGCGTGCGTTGTCATCACCCGCCGCATCGTCTGGGRCCGGGATGAGGTCCATGAAACAGATCGGGCACTTGGCATCGGGGTCGGCTAGCCGAACCGCCGGGTGCATCGAACATGTGTACATCTGCGGCTTGCCAGTGTTTCTAACATCTTGGCCATCCGCTGAACTTGCGGACTCTGGCGCTGGGCTGCCGATTTTGTAGCCAATCAGGAGTGCCAGCACAATGAGCGTAAGGGCTATCCCCGCGGCCGTGTGCTTCCACACCCATGCGAGAGAATCTCGGAATACGGTAGCTTTCTTGCTCATCGTTGTGTCTCCGTCTGTTCTGTGTCTGATGCTGCGCGAGTCGGGATCGGTTCACCAACAAGCCTGTTAAGCTTTGCCAGCGCGATGCCCCGGTCGGCGCGTGCGCGCTCGGTGACGAGCGCAAACTCAAGAAGCGTTCTTTCGGTGTCGAGCAGATCCAGAAAGGCCGAGTCTCCCGTGCGGAAGCCCGCAAGTGATGACCGGAGCGATTCCTTAGCCTTTGGRATCAGCGTCTGTTCGTACAGCCGAACCCGCCGGTCGGCATCGGTGTGGTCAAACCACGCCCGCGAAATCTCTGCCGMTAYCNGNKYMSMSMKSYCTTSGCNRKMTSYSSSMGMWRSRCMACCNGCGCSCRRTCNMCTYGCNSARCGYSMGCATCGTATTTGTCGCGCCACACGGGGAGGGTAATCCCAAAGCTCAACAAGATCGGATCGTCGCCGGATTCAGGCGTCGAGCTGTCGGAAGCCTCGCCGGTGAAGATGTAGTCAAGCCCGACCGTGAGATCTGGGAGGCCATTCTTCTGGGCGACCTTTGCGAGATAGTGCTGTTCTTCGGCTCGCTGCTGGAGTGCGTGGAGCACGGGGCTTGATTGATGTGCTTGCTCGATGAGTTTGTCTGATTCGGTGTCGGCGACAAGCCCGGGCAGGTCTGTAATCTCAGGAATTGTTTGCGATACGGGACGATTGAGAGATGCGTTAAGCTTTGCGACACCGGCAGGGCGCATCGAGTTGAGTTGCACGGCTCTGTCCTCAAGCAACCCGAGCTCGACTTGCACACGGATAAGCTCTGGGTGCGATCCCGTACCCACCCGGTAGCGGGCCCGGACCACTTCTTCGAATGATTGGAGCAAGCTCAGATTTTCTTGTGTGATCCGGATCGCCGAGTCGAGATACGCAAGCTCATAAAGCGATACGGCTACCCGCTCTTTGACAAGTAACCGTGACGCTTGGAACAGCTGCCACTCTGCCATCGCCGCTTTGGAAGCCGCGTCTTCGCGGGCCGAGAGAGTACCGATCCACGGGAAACTTTGCGAGAGGCTCACCCTGGCGTGCTGCGCTCCGGTGCGCGTTTCKACCTCGTCGAGAAAGAACCCGAAGCCAAGCCGCGGATCTGGCAGCGCCCCGACCTGTGGCACACGSTCCGTTGCGGCGAGCCAACGCTGGTACATAGCCTCGACCGCGGCGCTGTGATACAGGGCATAGCGAATGTACTCATCGAGCGATGAAGCCGCATCGAGACTTGGCTCTTTGAACGATTCACCGGGCTCTTTGTCCCTGTAACGAGATAGCGGAACCGAAGGCGAATCCGGYCGGGAAAACGCGGTCAAAGGAATAGTGCTTCCAGGGCGATCATCAAACGGCGATGAACATCCCGTAAGCAGGCCTGCCGCCGCTGCGCCGAGCGCGCACGCGACCAATTGCGATGCCATATGAGGCTCCTAAACRTGAATTGCAAACATGAATCCGGGTTCGCTGACGAGGGAAGTTGCGCCAAACTGGGCGCGTACCTCTCCTGCAAGAACGCGGGGCTACGTTTGCCAAACACCTAGGAGGGCCTGGATTTCGTTGTGGGTTGCTGTTGGGCAGACACCGAACCAATCGCTTGTGRGCGTTCGGCTGTTGGTGTTATCGCTCGGGATGATCTCGATATGGCCCGCGGTGGCAGTAGCGGCCGGGGTCGTGATCCGCTCAGGTCGCGGCATCGGAGCCGCGGGAATGGGCGTGCGCTGCGGAAGCGGCGTGGCTTCACAGACACAATCCCCCTCGCTCGCCGGGCATGTATCAATCTCAACCGGCCCRTCACAGCACGACGCAGCGACTCGCTCTACCGCGCACGCCTCTTGGCCGCACAAGCCCCCGCCGTGCGCCAGCGCAGCCGGGGCGTACCAGCAGGCAAGGCTCGCAAGAGCGAACATCAAGATGGGTGCGAGTTTGCTGGCCATTGGACTAGATATCGTAACGATCCTTTGGGCACATTACAACCACGAAACGGCCGCACTCGTCGCTGGGATACCGGCCGCCTGTGCCGCAGGCATTTGCAAGCCCAGAGGCCTGCTCCGCTACGCCTCTGGGCTTGCAGATCYTGGGAGAATGTGTAACATAGGGATTGGTACAACTAATGGGGGCAGGTCAGCCACAAAGAGGTGCCAAGCCATAAGCCAAGTCCGCAGCGACCCTCGGCACGCACTCCAGCCCGCAGCACCCCCATGAACGGCAGATTGAAGAGCCAAAAATGTAGTAGATAAAATGGTCCACCACTTGAACAGAAAGTTTGGGAGGCTATATTATTGCTAAACATATCTATTTAGAGTCAATCCAACGAGAATCCGATTGAGGTAAGTCATGGGGCACAATCCAAGCCGTAAATCATCCGAACAAACGCCTGCTGGAGAGGCGCAGCACCAGAGGAAAGACCCGTACCGTTGGCACGCCTTGGTGGTCGTTCTCATTATGTGCGTCACAGGCCCATCTCTCTTGGCGGCTGTTGCGTACGCCGTCCCAGCACAGCCTGAGCACCCTCTAGCGGCAGCCGCAGCAGAACTCGGTGTCACGCCCCTGTCTCTCCAGGTTGGCAAGGTCAAGTACGCAGCATCATGCTCACTTTGTCACGGCTCGGATGGGACTGGCGTGCCGCGTTTGGGCAAGCCGTTGCGTGATAGCGCGTATGTGCGAAATCGCTCTGACTCAGAACTATTTTCAATTATTGCCTACGGCAGGCTCACGGATGATCCAGAGAACACAACCGGCACCCTCATGCCTGCACGCGGCGGGCAGGGCTTGAGCGATCAGTCGGTTGTTTCAGTCGTTGCCTACCTACGGTCAATGCAGGACTTCTCAAACCCAACGGTATCGGTAGAGGATTGGGTTGTTGACCTTGCCTCCCAGGGTGGCACAGATCTTGCTAGCGACCTCGTCGGCAGCATTGGTCACGAACTCTTTGTTGCCTCGTGTTCGGCATGTCACGGCTCGGCGGGCGAGGGAGTCGAGGGGCTGGGCCTGGCGTTGGATGTGAGTATTTTCACTGAATCACTAAGCGATGAAGACCTTATAAAGTTCATTAAATCTGGTCGCCCCACTTGGGATAGCGAGAACATAACAGGGCTTGACATGCCTCCAAAGGGTGGCAACCCTGCGCTGAGTGAAGAGCAACTTTCAGACATCGTGACATATATCCGTAATCTACACGAGTAGATCGGTTTTATTGAGTGTTTGTGTATTGTCATTACATGAACCAGATAACAAGGAGAACTTGATGCTACTGAAACGATTGACGAATCGTCTGACAACCGCGGGTGCAGCAATCGCAGCTGTGACCCTACTGGCGGGCAATGCTGCGGGCCAAACAATCCGGGATGTTCAGGAAGTTGCCAAGGAGCGTGGCTTGTCGACCGCTGACCTGCTTGCCGCGGCAAAGACATTTACGCCCAGCGGGATGCACGACGAGTATGTCATGTTCTCGTCGGGCGGGCACAGCGGGCAGGTTCATGTGATCGGGATGCCCTCGATGCGTTTGCTCAAGACAATTGGCGTATTCACGCCGGAGTCATGGCAAGGCTGGGGATTCGGCACAGGCAATGACATCATCGCAGCCGGTGATGTTCACGGGATTGAAAACAGGTGGGGTGACACCCATCACCCGGCACTTTCTGAAACCAATGGCGACTACGACGGCGAGTGGCTCTTTATCAATGACAAGAGCAGCGCACGGGTCGCGGTGATCGATTTGCGGGACTTTGAAACCAAGCAGATCATCAAGAACCCACTCACGACGAGTAACCACGGGCTTTGCGTGACGCCCAATACTGACTATGTCATCGAAGGCTCACAGTACGGCGTGCCGTTTGGCTCCAAGTATGCTCCACTCGACAACTACAAAGAGACCCACCGCGGATCTGTGATTCTGTGGAAATTCGACCGCAGGAGAGGACGGATTGACGAAAGTAAGTCGTTCGCGATTGAGCTTCCCCCTTACTGGCAGGACCTTGTGGATGCTGGGAAGCTTGCCAGCGACGGATACTTGTTCATCAATTCGTTCAACACCGAGATGGCAATCGGCGGAGTTCAGGACGGGAACCCTCCGTTCGAGGCCGGGGTGAGCCGCAACGCGACGGACTTCATGCACATCGTTGACTGGAAGAAGGCCGAGAAAGTCTTTGAGGCAGGGAAGTTCGATATTATCGAAGATTTCCCCGTAATCTCAATCAAAACGGCGGTCGCTGAGGGTTTGCTTTACCTCACCCCTGAGCCTCGCAGTCCGCACGGCGTTGATGTCTCTCCCACGGGCGAGTTCATCGTTGTTTCCGGCAAGCTTGATCCGCACGTGACAATCTTCTCATTCGATAAGATTAAGAGCGCAATCGATAACAAGACATTCTCCGGCACAGATGACTACGGCGTGCCGATTCTGGACTTTGACTCGGTTGTCGAAGCTCGGGTCGAGGTCGGGCTTGGTCCGCTACACACGCAGTTTGGTCCTGACGGCTACGCCTACACATCGCTTTTCCTTGATTCAGCGGTTGCGCGTTGGACCATGGGTGGCTCGTACGGCCCGGGCACTCCCGAGCCGGACTGGACGCTTGTTCACAAGACCCCGGTCCACTACAATGTGGGCCATATCGGTGCCGCCGAGGGTGACACCGTAAGCCCCGATGGCAAGTACCTTGTCTCGTTCAACAAGTGGTCAGTCGATCGCTTTATTGCTCCTGGTCCGTTGCTGCCGCAGAACTTCCAGTTGCTCGATATCTCAGGCGACGGCACGGACATGCCCGTGATCTACGACATGCCCGTTGGGTTCGGTGAGCCTCACTACGCCCAGATCATGAAGGCCGACAAGCTCAATACATGGAAGGTCTACCCTCAAATCGGATGGGATCCACAAACCCAGTCAATGGATCCGATGGCTCCCAAGAAGGGAAATGAGCGTATCACGCGTGACGGCGACACGGTCGAAATCTTCATGACATCCGTGCGAAGCCACTTCAACCCTGAGCACGTCACTATCAAGGAAGGCGACACCGTAATCTGGCGCATCACGAACATCGAACGCGCAGTCGATGCGGTTCACGGCTTCTCAATCCCCGTGTACAACATTAATGTGAGCCTCGARCCTGGCGAAACTGCAACAATCGAATTTGTTGCTGACGCACCCGGAACATTCCCATTCTACTGCACCGAGTTCTGCTCGGCATTGCACCTTGAAATGATGGGCTACCTGATGGTTGAGCCTAAGGACTAACCCCCTGCGGCACGCGTGAAAGCGTGTGCCGCGGCTTATGGAAACTGGCGCATGTCCTCTATTCTATTTATCATGGAGAATACTTGATGAAACTTACTCTGATCGAACGGGTCATCGGGCCGCGCGTAGAGCCGTTGGACCGCGCGGGCCAATCAATTCGCTACAGCACCCCCAGTTTCCTGCTCTTGGTAGCAAGGATACTGCTGATAGTTTCGTTGTTTCTTCCGTATTGGCACATGGAACTGCATGCACCGCAATACCCGGACAATCTCAAGCTCACCGCCCACATTAACTATCTCTCTGGGGATGTCGCGGAAATTGATGGGCTGAACCACTACATCGGAATGCGCCCACTCGGCGAAGCAGCGCAGTTTGAGCGTTCCATCGGTGTGTATGCCATGATCTTCTTTGTGATCCTGCTCGAGCTTGCATGCTTTATTCATAGCCGTTGGGCGGTGATTCTGACGCTGCCAACAATTCTGTTCCCGGGTGTCTTTCTGCTGGACCTCTATCTCTGGATGAGACACTTCGGGATGAACTTGGATCCTTACGCGCCTCTCTCCAACTCAATCGAACCGTTTGTACCCCCAGTGCTCGGGACAGGACTCATCGGACAGTTCAAGACCGTTGCAACTCCCGGAGCCGGCTTGATACTTGCTTCCATTGCTTCGGTTGTGATTGTGCTCTCGTTGTTCTTCCACAGAAGGGCATACCTCCCCTTAGCCAAAGCAAGAAAGGCAAGGCTCGCTGATCAAGCCGCGTAATATGAACATACCAAAGATCAACTACATCTTGACGCTTGTCATGGTCTTGCTGGCAGCCCCAGCTTGGTGCGGTCAGCCCCATGCCACAGACTCGGCCACAGACCCAGTCACAGACTTGACTACAGATGTGATCGAAGCATGGATCGATGAGGCCCAGCCCGGTTCGGTCATTCTTCTCCCACCGGGTCGATACAATGGCAACCTGAAGATCACCAAGCCGATCATCCTCGACGGAAACAATCAGGCGATCATTGACGGACAAGGCATCGGCACGGTCATCGAAGTCTATGTGCCGGGTGTCACGATCCGTCGGCTCACGGTGCGAGGTTCGGGAAGCAATGTCACCACAGAGCCCGCAGCTATCAAAGTCATGGCTGGGCAATGCGTGATCGAGGACAACACAATCGAAGATACACTATTTGGCATCGATCTGAGTGATTCTCCCGACTCGATCATCCGGCGAAACACGATCAGAGGAATGGAACTCCACCTCGGACGAAGAGGCGACGGGGTCCGGCTCTGGTGGAGCCACGGCTGTACGGTCGAACACAATACAGTGTCCCTGTCACGCGACATGGTCTTCTGGTACTCGGAGTCTCTCAATATCTCGCACAACAAGGTGGCCGACAGCCGTTATGGCTTGCACTTTATGTACAGCCACAACACGACGCTGGCGCACAATGAACTCTCCAACAATTCCGTTGGCATCTACCTGATGTACAGCAACACAATTAGCCTCCTCGACAACCATATCATTAACAACCGAGGCGCTAGCGGCTACGGGATCGGGCTCAAGGACTGCGACGATATCGTGATCGAGCGGAATGCGCTGCTATCAAATCGAGTCGGTATATACATTGACAACAGCCCCTCCTCAATGGACTCGACCGGGCTTATTCAAGAGAACATGATCGCATTCAATGAGATCGGAATGCTGGCGACCCCAAATACACACAACAACGTAGTCACTGGCAACGCATTCATCGAGAACGAAGAGCAGGCAGCCACCCACGGCAGGGGCGAACTGACAAACAATGTGTTCTCGCACGATGGCAGAGGCAATTTCTGGTCCGACTACGCCGGCTTTGATCGCGACGGCAACGGGATCGGAGATCTGCCCCATGAACCACGAAGCCTCTTTGGCAAGCTACTCGCGCACGAGCCAAATCTTCGCCTCTTTATTCATAGCCCAGCACAAAAAGCAATTGAGTTTACCGCACGGGCCGTGCCCGAGTTTCTGCCTAAACCGACATTGCTTGATCCATCGCCGCTCGCGGTCCCCCCGGTCATCAACAGCCCAATAAAAATCATGAAATTAGATCGCTGGAAGATTGCAGGACTTGGGATTGCGTTGTGCGCGTTAGGCGCTGGCGGCTGCCTCGCGATTGGTCGCGAGCCGAGACTGCCGACAACCGCAGAAAGGAAACTGGGATGATCGTTGCGACGAATGTCACAAAGAAATACGGCAAAGTCAAAGCGGTCGATGATGTGAGCTTTGATCTATCCACCGGCAAAGCGCTCGCCCTCTGGGGAAGCAACGGCGCAGGTAAAACAACCCTTATCCGATGCGTGCTCGGCATCGTCCGGTCACGGGGAAAGATCTCCATCGGAAGTATCGATGTCCGCAAGCGAGGCCGAGACGCCCGCAATCTTGTCGGGTATGTGCCCCAGGAACTCGCATTCCATGACGATGTCCGGATGTGGTCAGCGATGCTCTTCTTTGCCGGCTTGCGAAAAACCGGCGCCAAAGAAGCAGCGGCTTCGCTCGAGCAAGTCGGGCTTGCCGGACACGAACGCAAGCGTTTGCGTGACCTCTCTGGAGGGATGAAGCAGCGCTTGGCRCTCGCTATTGCACTGCTCTCTGATCCACCMATCATCATCCTTGACGASCSSASMKSMRRYSWYSMCRMRSYGRSSCKGGRSSRSRTSWSSCWGAYKCTSCGCGATCTCAAGGCCGCCGGAAAGACCCTTCTCTTCGCATCGCATCATCCAGACGAGGTGATCGCATTGGCCGACAATATCCTTGTGATGCAAGCTGGCCGAGTTGAAAAAACAACAACACCGGAAGAATTATGGCCCACACGCATTGGTGTCCAGATTGTCAGGCTCTATCTGAGCCTGGYAACCGAAGAAGCCGCAGCGAGTGTGCTCCGCAAAGCCGGGCACGCGGTCAACCTCAACGGTCACGGCCTCTGCGTCGCAGTCTCACGCGACCAGAAAGCCGCCCCCATTCACACGCTCGCTCAACACGATATCGAGGTTCGTGATCTTGAGTTTCTTGACGATGCTCAGTACCGAGAGATCATGCCATGACAACAATCGCAATACAATCCGCGGGCCTGACATCACGCYGACGCCGTTCATTCGCCGGCGGCATCTCCTCCTTTGCGCGCCGCGAGTTTCGAGATGCGGTCACAAGCCGATGGTTCCTGCTCTACACACTCGCGTTCACGGTGCTCGCGGTCGCGGTCTCGTACATGTCGCTCAGCGGTGTAGGCTCGCACGGCTTTGCCGGCTTTGGACGCACCACGGCTGGCCTGCTCAACCTCATCATGCTCATCGTCCCGCTCATGGCCCTCAACGCCGGCGCAGGTACGATCGCCGGCGAAAAGGAACGCGGTACCCTGCTCTACCTGCTAGCCCAACCCGTCTCAAGAACACAGCTTTTACTCGGTAAATATCTGGGTTTGGCAACCGCTCTTGTGTTCTCGCTCTGCCTCGGATTTGGAGTCAGTGCGGGCGTACTCGCGTGGCGCGCCGGCGGGATCGGGATCGGTGTCTACATGATGCTGATTGGCATAACATGCTTACTCGCATTGGCTATGCTCTCAGTTGGTATGCTTATTTCTGTTCTCTCTCGGCGCTCTTCTGTCGCAACCGGGATCGGCCTCTTTACATGGCTCTCGCTTGTGTTYCTCAGTGACCTCGGGATCATGGCAGGCACGATCATATTTCGCCTGCGTGTGCAAGAGGTCTTTGCACTGGCCATACTCAACCCCCTGCAGGCCTTCAAGATGAGCGTCGTTGTCAWCATGAACACCTCGCTCGATGTGCTCGGACCCGCTGGTGCGTACGCATCGCAGACCTTTGGGACCGCCCTCCCGTGGATGCTCATGGCGATCGTTGTGACATGGATTTTTGCGCCGCTGGGCTTGGCAACCATCCTCTTTGCACGGAGCAGCAGCATATGAATAACAAAGCCGCAACACTCCCACTGCTTGCGCTCGCCTGCATCGCATCAAGCGGGTGCACCGACCATGAAGCCGGTGGCCCGCCAACAATCCTGCTGGGTGAATCCATGTGCATCGAGTGCGGCATGATTCTCAGCGACGAACGATTTGCAACCGTCACTATTTATGAAGGATACCGGGGTGCCGAGCCACGATTGTTTGACGATTTCAACTGCCAGGTAATCTATGAAGCCGAGCACCCGGACGAGACCATCCTCACACGCTGGTCGCACGATTATCTAACCGTTGAGTGGATCGATACCGAACAGGCATTCTTTGTGAAATCATCAACAATCCATGCTCCGATGGGCTCGCAGATAGCCGCCTTTGCGACCGAGGCCGCTGCCGCTGGTTTTGACGATGCGCTGCAAACTGATCCCATGACACACACSGAAATGGTCCGGACCATTCTGGAGTAGGTACAGGATCTCATCTTTGTTCCATCTACCTCTGCCCCGCATGCAACGCAGGCCGCCGTAATCTAGTATGCTCGTGCACTGGGGCCGTTCCATTCGGCTTACTGCAGGAGTCACACCCATGTCCTTATTGGAATGCACAGTTGATGGGATCAAGTTCGCCAATCCATTCGTGATCGGTTCTGGGCCTCCGGGGACCAACGCCAAAGTGATCGGAAAGGCATTCGACGAAGGCTGGGGCGGCGTCGTCGCCAAGACAATCAGCCTCGACGCGTCCAAGGTCGTCAATGTCGCCCCGCGCTACGCCCGGATGCGCGCGATAGGCACAAAAGAAGTGCTCGGCTGGGAGAACATCGAACTCATCAGCGACCGCCCCTTCGACACATGGCTCGACGAGTTCAGGCAAATCAAAGACAAATACCCAGATGGTGTGCTCATCGCATCGGTCATGGAAGAATACAATAAGGATGCGTGGATCGAGATTATCCAGCGCACGCAGGAAGCCGGTGTCGATGCGTTCGAGCTCAACTTCTCATGCCCCCACGGCTTACCCGAACGCAAGATGGGCGCAGCGATGGGGCAGGACTCCGACATACTCAAAGAAGTCTGCGGCTGGGTGAACTCGGTCTCAAAAATCCCGGTGTGGGCAAAGATGACTCCCAATATCACGCACATCGTTGACCCGGCGCGTGCGGCGCTGCGGGCCGGGTGCGAGGGAATCGCGGCGATCAACACCATTTTGTCAGTCATGAGCGTTGWTCTTGAGACGCTCAGACCAGAACCGAGCGTCGAAGGCTACTCGGTGCCCGGCGGGTATTCATGCAAGGCGATCCGGCCGATCGCGCTTCGCATGGTCATGGAACTCGCAACCATGATGTACGGCGGCAACTCCGGGAACAAGATTGGTGACATCTCGCAGGGCGAATTCACCGATCGCAGTTTGTCAGCGATCGGCGGCGTTGAAACCGGTGAAGACGCGGCTCAGTTTATACTGCTCGGCGCAAGCACCGTCCAGGTCTGCACGGGCGTAATGGTTCACGGCTACAAACTCGCAGGCGAACTCTGCCGCGGGCTTGAAGCGTTCATGCAGAAGCACGGGTTCAACTCAATCGAAGAGTTCCGAGGCCATTCGTTGCAATACTTCACGACGCACGCCGAGCTTGTYCGCCGYCAGCACGAGGTCAAGGCMAGAGAGAARGCCRAGCGMGCSGGYRTYGTCAYCGARGAYGCTGCRTGGGAAGGCGATTCGTTCGTTGAGCAATCGAGCAAGCTCGTGTCAAACGATGATTGACTAGAAATGCGTTAGCTTTCGTTTGACAAGGCGGCCCCGACCGATGGTGCCGACAAACTCGCCGTYRCGKGCTTGTTCTTGRCCCCGCACAAAGACATGTGCGGCTTTGCCTTTGATCGGCCAGCCTTCAAAGCCGTTGTAGTCGATCGCCGAGTGGCTCGTCTTGACCGAGAGTGTGCCCTCATAGTCCGCGTCCCAGACAACAATGTCCGCATCAGAGCCGACACGGATGTCGCCCTTTGCCGGGTACATCCCGAAGATGCGGGCGGCTTGCGTGCTGCACGCATCGACAAATGTATTTAGAKTCATYTTTCCTGAACACACGCCGTGGGTGTATACGAGTGCCGGGCGYTCYTGGAGTGATGGGATGCCGTTCGGGATCTTGGTGAACGCACCGGTGCCCATGTCCTTTTGGCCCTTGAAATTGAACGGGGCGTGATCGGTCCCGATGGTACTGATGCTCCGACCAGCAAGCCCGTTCCAGAGCACTTCTTGATGCTTCTTGTCCCGTAGCGGCGGCGACATGACAAACTTGGCGCCCTCGAAATCCGATTGTTCTGCATAGGTCTTGTCGAGCACAAGGTGCGGGAGCACAGCCTCGATCCAGATATTCACCCCCCGCAAACGCGCATCGATCGCAGCGCGAACCGCAGGCTCGCACGAGGTATGCACTGCGTAGATGTGCGCTCCGGTAAGCTCTGCCATCGTCGCAAGATGATGCACACCGTCAGCTTCAACTGAGACCGGGCGGCTTGGTTCGTGCCATTCTGGGCCGATTTTGCCCTCTGCGAGCAGGCGTTTTTGCATCGCATCAATCGCCTCGGCGTTCTCGCAGTGGGCTGTCACGATCACGCCCAACTCTTTGGCGAGCGTCAGTACCGCGAATAGATCCTCCTCTGAAAGATCAAGCGCACCTTTGTACGCAAGAAATATCTTGAATGATGCGATGCCATTGTCTGCGACGATCGAGCGGAGTTGTTCTTGCGCAAGATTATCGAATCTAACGACCGACATATGGAATGAGTAATCAACCGCGGCCAGCGGTGCGGCTTTGTCGTTCCATTCGTTGAAGGCTGTCATCGGCTCATCGTCCGGGCCGGGACAGATCATCTCGATCAGTGTCGTCGTTCCGCCGACCAGCGCGGCCTTGGATGCCGATTCGTAGTCATCGCATGCATTTGTCCCCATAAACGGGAGATGGATATGAACATGCGGATCGATAAAACCAGGAAAAACAAGCTGCCCAGCGGCATCGATACACTCCGTACCCTCTGGGAGMGATGCCAGACCGATGCTTGGCTCGATCCGCGTGATGTTTTCATTTTCGCAGTAGATATCTGCGATATAATCATCGGTCGCGGTGATGATCCGTCCACCCCTGATAAGAATCGGCATGTCGCTCTCCTACTTTGATGCGGTTTCGGTCAGTGCTCTGTCGATTACGGAGCACATAAAATCGCAGTCTTCGCGTGTGATGCACATCGGCGGCTTGATGCGGAGCACATTGCCATATAGCCCGCCCTTGCCTATTAGAACTCCAAGATCCTTGCATTTCTCAAACACGGCAGCAGTCTCGGCAGTCGCGGGTGCTTTGGTTGCTCGATCTGTGACAAGCTCAACACCGATCATAAGACCCTGACCGCGGACATCGCCAATGAGTTTGTGCTTCTTTTTCAATTCACGCAAGCCAGCAAACAAAAGCCCACCGACCTCTTTCGCCTTACCTTGAATATCATCATCAAGGATGACATTGAGAGTCGCAAGGCCCTGCGCCATAGAGACCGGATTGCCGCCGTAGGTGTTAAAATGAAGGCGCTGTTGTAGCGTCTCGGCAATCTTTGGGGTAGTGATGACACACCCCAGCGGTGCGCCGTTGCCGATGCCCTTGGCCATAGTGACAATGTCCGGCGTCACGCCGCTGTTCTGGAATCCCCAAAAATTTTCGCCAGTTCGGCCGAATCCTGTTTGCACTTCATCGGAAATACAAAGCCCGCCGAACGCCCGGACGGTGTCGTACACCTTGGGCAAATAGCCATCTGGCAAGACGACCGAGCCGCCCACGCCTTGGATTGGTTCTGCGATGAACGCCGCGATTGCGCCGGGTGTCGCGCTGCGGATCAGGTCATCGACATCGGCTGCGTACTTACTGCCGGCATCAGGATCGTCGTAGCCCCACGGCCCTCGGTATTGGTTTGGGTTGACCGCGTGATGAACCCCTGCGCCTTGTGGAACCGGGTATTTCCAGGTGCTCTGCGCGGTCAACCCCATAGCCGAGGGTGACATACCGTGGTACGCATTGCGGAGCGCCACAACATCGTAGTTGCCCGTGTACAAGCGCGACATCATGACCGCCAGATCGTTGGCCTCGCTTCCCGAGTTGGTGAAGTAGCACACGCTTAGGCCGGAATCTTTGGGCATTACGCTGGCGAGTTTTTCAGCAAACGCCGTAATATTTGGGTTTAGGTAAATCGTTGTCGTGTGCTGGAGCAGATCGTTCTGCCTGTTCACAGCTTCCATCACGCGCGGGTGGCAGTGCCCGACGCTGACCGTCACGATACCCGCAAAGGCATCGAGATACCGCCGACCCGTCTCATCGAAGAGATATTGCATCTTCCCCTCGACGATCATCACCGGGTCTTTGTAGTAGGTCAGAATCCCCGGCGACAGGTGCGCAGCCCTCGCCGTGAGGACCTCTTTCCTTGATGGTCCGGTGTACGACGCTGGGACATGTTCAAAGTCTGGGAGTTGTAGTTCTGCTGCATTGGTCATCGTGGTCCTCTGGTCCCTGACTATGATTCTGAAAAACTTTTTGAAATTTTCTTATAACTCTCGGGCCGACGGTCGCGGTAGAACTGCCACACATCGCGGACCTCTTGGATCATATCCAAATCCAGGTCCGTCACAAGCACCTCGTCGTTGTCGCGCGAAGCCTCGGCGATGATCTGCCCGCGCGGGTCGCAGAAATAGCTTTGGCCGTAGAACTCCCCGATGTTCCAAGGCGCTTCGGTTCCGACGCGATTGATCGCCGCGACGAAGTACTGGTTCGCCACCGCGTGCGCCGGCTGCTCGAGTTTCCAGAGATATTCACTCAGCCCCGCGACCGTCGCCGACGGGTTGAACACGATTTCAGCGCCGTTAAGCCCGAGTTCGCGCGCACCTTCCGGGAAGTGGCGATCGTAACAAATGTACACGCCGATCCTGCCGTATTTTGTTTGAAAAACCGGGTACCCAAGGTCGCCAGGCTTGAAGTAGAACTTCTCCCAGAATCCCGGGTGGCAGTGCGGGATATGGTGCTTGCGGTATTTACCGAGGTACTGACCCTGCTCATCGATCACCGCAGCGGTGTTGTAGTACACACCTGCCATCGCCTTCTCATAGATCGGCACAACCATCACCATGCTGTGTTTGCTGGCGAGTTCCTGCATCAGCTTGATCGTCGGGCCGTCCGGGACAGGCTCGGCGGATTCGTACCACCTCGTCTCCTGTTCCGCGCAGAAATACGGCCCGTTGAACATCTCCTGCAAACAACACACCTGCGCGCCGCGGTCGGCAGCCTCGGCGATCAGCTTGATGTGCTTCTGGATCATCGCCTGCTTCAGATCCTCGGGCGACATCGTACTCGCATCAGGGCTTGAGGCTTGAATGATCGCTGCACGGGTGACTCTTGGCATTTTGAATCTCCATCATCTTTTCTGAATAAAGCCGCTTTTAGATCCAGCGTGTCACGAGCACCCGTGAATCCGTGTAGAACCGCACCGCATCGTCGCCGTTGGCGTGAAGATCTCCAAAGAACGAGTTCTTCCAGCCCGAGAACGGGAACACCGCCATCGGCGCAGGCACACCGACATTGACGCCCTGCATCCCGGCCTGGATGGACCTGCTAAACCGTCGAACCGCGTTACCACTGTCGGTGAATATAACCGCCATGTTGCCATACTCAGAACGGTTCGCCATCGCGACCGCATCTTCAAGCGTCTCGGCTCGCATGATCGAAAGGACCGGCCCGAATATCTCTTCACTCACGATGGACATCTCCGGTGCCGCGCGATCAAAGATCGTCGGCCCGACAAAGCAACCTGTCGCGGGCATGTTCGCATTTCGACCGTCGAGCACCAAATCGGC
>NVSP01000008.1 GCA_002732755.1 Phycisphaera sp. | reverse complement strand
GTCAGGTTGGATTGAGACTGCAAATACCATCCAGCCAATGCATCGGGAAAGTCGTTGCGTGTGATCCAGGCAAGAGCAATGATCGCGACTCGTTCCGCGTCGCCCGACAGTTGATTCGTCAGGAGGGCCTGCTCTGCGGTGGCTCCTCCGGCTCGGCGGTCTGGGCCGCGATGCAGGTTTGCCAGCAGATGAAGCCGGGTCAGCGCGTCGTGACCATCCTGCCTGATTCGGTCCGCAACTACATGACCAAGTTCGTCGACGACGGCTGGATGCGGCAGCACGGCTTCCTCGAGTCCGACTGGGAGATGGGCGCGATCGGCGACATCGTGCGCGCCATGGGGCCGCGCAAGGAGCTGGGTGTGCGGACGATCTTCAACCTGCTCGGCCCGCTGACCAACCCGGCAAAGGCAGACCGCCAGCTCATCGGTGTCTACGAGAAACGCTGGGTCGAACGCGTCGCGCAAACACTGGCACATCTCGGTGCCAAAAGAGCAATGGTCATCCACAGCGGCGAAGGGCTTGATGAGATCTCGCTCTTTGGCACGACTCATGTCGCGCATGTCAACGACGGCTGGATACGCACCGAAGAAATCGACCCGAGCAGCCTTGGGCTAAGCAGCACGAAGCGCGAAGATCTTGTTGCCAGCGATATCACCGACGCGGCGAAAATCTTTCAGAGCGTCATGGACAACACGCCCGGACCACACCGCGAGATCGTGTGCCTCAACGCCGCAGCGGCTTTGGTTGTTGCGGGGGCCGCTTCTGATATCAAAGAAGGCCTGACGCTCGCCGATGAGGCGGTTGCGTCGGGCCGGGCGGCGCAGACTCTTGATGGTCTGCGCCGGCTGTCTCACGAATCGGCGTGAGGTTTACCAGTCGCCGTCGGTGACACTCAAAGCCATCTTGACAAGCTCTTCGGTGCTGATCTCGAAGTCTGAATCCGAGCCATCACGGCCAGCCAAGATCGCGACAAACTCATCGGGATCATCGGGCGAATCCTTTGGCGCGGGGCCCAAGACGACTGCGAGGCTGATCTCGCCGTCGTGCTGGTGAAGCCATTTTTTGAGCGAACGCCCCGCCTGTTCCGGGTCGGCTGTCGCGAGGTCGCGTTTGATGCGCAGCCCGGCGAGCAAGTCGTCGCGCTCGTCGGTGGACAGCTCGGCTTGACCGTCAAAGCGGATGTTGTCGACCGTCTCGAACCCGAGTTGCCGCAGCGCAAGGATGCTCTCGTCAAGACGTTCCTTAATATCCGCATCCAACGGCAGGCTAAACATGCTCAGCACAACCGCGGTGCCGC
Organism: Phycisphaera sp.; assembly: GCA_002732755.1. Classification (GTDB taxonomy): domain Bacteria; phylum Planctomycetota; class Phycisphaerae; order Phycisphaerales; family UBA1924. The sequence continues at coordinate 25,855 of NVSP01000008.1, read as the reverse complement.
GGTCTTCGTGTGGCAGTGAATCCATGAACAAAGGCGGGGTTGGCGTGGTCGGCGTGTCAAGCATGTCCGGCTTCATGCTGATCGAGACCTCTTTGCCGTTGATGTACACGGTCGTTGTGCCGTCGTCTTCGGTGATAATTGTTCTTGAAGAACTCGCTCGGCTGCCAGCGGGCGCAAGGAGCGCGATCGCGACGGGGATCGAAGCGAGTCCAACGACAACACCAACCGCAACCGCTGCGCCGTGGTTGATCCCTGAGCGAGAGTTCTTACGAACCTTGCCCCGGTGTGCCGATGCGCGTTTGCGCGCACCGGATCGGCGCGCTTGTGCCCGTGCGCGAGCGTTCTTGAGTTGCTCACCAGCGGATCGGTTGCCGCCATGAACCGCCTGCTCCACCGACGCCGCCATACCCGCGGCAGCACCGGCAACCTCATCTGCAAAATCGGCAACTTGTGAAGCAGCGTTGCCCACACCCTGCTTGTTGAGTGCGTACTTCCCTGACCACCAGTTTGCAACGATGATCTTGGGCTTGCCCGCAGCCGGGCTCTTTGCAGCGGGATCTGCACCGACCGGCGGCGGCACGGGAGTGTGCAGCCCACCGCGTGGCGCGGGTGCCGCGGCGCGGGCCGCGGCGACAGATGCCAAGAACGCCTCGTTTTCGTCGATCGCGGGGTGGATCGGCTCGGCCTTTAAGCCGTTCATGCTTGGAAGCTCTGCGGGCTTGACCGCAAACGCATCTTGATTGGCAAGCACAAAGTCGAGATCCGCGAGCATCTCGTTCACACTCGCGTACCGCTTGTCGTAGTCGGTCATGCCTCGGCGGATGATCCAACGCACACCCTCGGGGCAGCGCCGCGTAATCTGGCTCAGCCCGCCGTGCGCGGGGAACGAGTTCTCAACCATCGAGTACAGCACCGCAGCGGCGGCATAGATATCAAACTTGGCGCCATCAACCTCGTTGACCTTTACACCACGCAGCGCCATGCGCACGAGTTCAGGATCGCGGAAGTACTCGGTCCCGTGGGTCGTCAGCGTCATCGCCGAACGCAGCGGCGTGATAAGCCCAAGGTCCACAAGATGCGCGCCCGTCTCATCAACAACAACATTGTCCGGCTTGACATCCTTGTGCCAAAGCCCGCCCGAGTGGTACACAGTCAGCGTGCTCAAAAGATCCCGACCGTGACCGAGAAGGTTGCGGAGTTGGCGATCGTTCAGCCCGGCTTGGCCGCTGTCGGCGTGGGCGCGCTGGGTGATGAGCGTGAGCTGCTCGCCCGGCACATACCGCATGACATAGTGGAATCGTTCCTCTGTCAGGTCGTGTTCGAGCACAAGCCCGAGGCGCTTGGCGGCTTCGAGCGATCGGCTCTCGCGGATGATCTGAGGCAGGCTGCTGCCCTCGTTGAGACCAAACGCCTTGATGACGACTTGCTGCGCATCGATGCCCTGGCGTTCAAAGCCGGCGAGCTTCACCTCATCAGGCTCAGCGATGTACAAACGAGCACCGGAGCCGCCCCCCGCGAGCGAGCCGACGATGGTGTAACCCTCGAACTGTGCCTTGCGTCCTTTGGGTTTGTCGCGCCCCGGAGCCGCGGCGACCACTTCTGGAATCCGCTTCTCGAACCCGTCGATCAAAAGCCCGAGGCCGATGAGCCGAAGCGGGTGCCCAAGCACAACGCGGTAGAGGTTGAGCGCCGCCGATTTGATTTCACCGGAGACAGCCCTGCCGTAGTGACCCGTCGCGGACCATCGCCCAAAGACAACCGACCCGACGGTCAGCAGCATGAACACCGGGATCACAAGAATCGACCCGACAAACCGCAGCGCATCGGCGACGATATTGACGAGCGTTTTGACCACATGACCGATCAGCTTGCCCGTGAGCTTGACGAACGGGATCAGCAGAAAGACGAAAATAATCGCCGCGGCGACCGCCATCAGCACGATTGCTATGACTGTTCCCATCATGCCCATCTCACGCTCCTTTGCTCAGCAGTTTCCGTGTCGGATTCTGAATCAAGGGCCGCCAAATCGGGCCGCTTCTTCGTCTTGCCTGCGGAGTTCCTGCTGCTTGTGATAGATCTCAGAGATGGCCTCATCGAAGAGACCGTCATCTGCCTTGCTGGGATTCAGCTCCACTCCGTTTCGCTGTGCTTCTTCGAGTTCTTCTTCGGTGAAACTAAACTTGCCGATCACCTCTCGCATCTCAATGCGGAGCATGTCGCGGACCTTGGCGAGTCTTCTTGATATTGTCGGCTCGCTGACGCCGACTTGTGCCGCCACATCTTTGCCGGGCATGCCGTCGAGGACGCGCATCCGAAAGATTGAGAAATCGACGAAGTCCGCCTTTTTTTCGACATTGCGGAGCGCCGCCTCGACCTTGGCTCGAAAGACCGCAGCCTCGTATTCCTCATCGACGCCGAGTTCCTTTGATGCGGTCATCCACGCCTCATCAAACGAAACGCCGCGGCTACCCGCCCCCCGTTTCAGGGCCATCCGCTTGTCCATCTCATCGCCCAAGACATGCTTGGCGATCGCCAGGRGCCAGGTGCTAAACCGGGCGCCGCGCGATGGGTCGTAGCGATCGATCGAACCCGATAACGCGGTCAGTGTTTCTTGCGAGAGGTCGCGCACGGTCTCAGCGCCGATCCGACCCCGGCCCCACTTTGAGAGCTGGGCACGCAGAATCGGGCCGAAGGTTTCCCAGAGTTCGTACCACGCCGCCTCGTCGTTTCCGCGGAGGCGGGCGATAAACCCGGTGGTCACATTGGTAAGCATTGTCTGTTTTCCCGCTGCTTTCTGGGGTGATCCCCGCAGGCGGGCCGCGAAAATCGCAGCCACCCGATCTCCCCTGTACACCCTTCTTCCGGCTTTCCGGGGCGTTCTTTCACGCCAAATGGGGCGCAAAGGCACTGTCAAGTGTACCTCAGAGCACACGCCCGGTGGCCAAGTGTGAGCGTTTCTCACAATCTATCGAAGAAGCATGAAATCGCTGCAACCCTGTCCCGAACAAGATGGGCGAACCAGACATTGCCGGGCCGGCGACGGAAGCCAAGCCCGGAGAGCACACTCGAAAGTAAGGAGGCCCATGTCATGGCCAAGATCATTTGCAATGTAGTCCGCCTCGGCGTCATCGGCGCACTGGGCACAGGCGCCGCGTTTCTCGTTGCCGAGGCAGTAAGCCCGGGCAGCGCCAGAGCCATCGCCCATCAGGCGGGCACCAACCTCTCAGCCGTTATCACCGACAATGTTGATAGCCCGGTTGCGATCCGTGCCCAACTCCGCTCGCTCGAAGAGCAGTACCCCAAGAAGATCGCCACCGTGCGTACCGATCTGACCGATCTGCAAACCCAGATCGCACAGTTCGAGCACGAACGAGCTGTCGCATCGCGGGTTGTGGCTCTTGCCGACAACGACCTCGCTGACTTGCAGGGGCTTCTGTCCCAAGCCGAGGAAGCCAAGGGCGACAGCTACCGCATCGTCCGGGTCTGGCACAACAACGCACGCCTTGATATGGGTGAGGCGTACGCCAAGGCCGAGAAAATCCGCAGGCTCCGTGACTCATACGCCACACGCACTGCAGAAATCGATCGTGATCTTGGCTTCTTGGGCCAGCAGGAGCAGCACCTCGGTGACCTCCTGACCGCGCTGGAAACCGAGCGTGSSYWGTKYYWSMSSCWSSYYKKSSWWSYYGRSSAKCAGWKSKRYGSKKKMAGCCGCAACGACCGATTGCTGACGATGCTCGAAAAGCGTCAGCGGACGATCGACTCGATCAGCCCGTTCCAAGCGGACACCCTCGAGCAGGTGACAAGCCGAATCTCCCAGATCCGCGCCGAGCAGGAATCGCGGATGGCGGCTCTGACCACCCGAAGCCACGACCAGAACTACCTCGACACTGCCCGTGTTCAGGTGGATGCTGAGGCCCGTGGCACAGAAACCTACGAGATCGGAAACGACCTGTACGAAGACCTCGGCCTGATCACCAACGAGATCGAGATCGGTATGAACCACAGCCAGAGCAGGCAGATCGACTAAGCCTTTCGCATCTGAGATGACCCCGCAGCCGGCGGCGTGCTCGAATCGAGTCGCCGCCGGCGTTCTTTTTGCCCCAATACCCTTTGACAGGCCTTAGATCGCCTCCCTGTCGGATATAGTCTGATCAACTCGTGGGCCGAAGGCGGCGGCGTGGATTCGCCGGGGCTTGGCCGAGCAATCAAGAACAGTAAGGGAGCGTGGAGCTGCTCGACCGACTACTCAAATACTTCAGCCTCGACCTCGGGATCGACCTTGGAACATGCAACACGCTGGTGGCTGTCCGCGGACAGGGCATCGTGCTCAACGAGCCCAGCGTGGTCGCTGTGCGCAAAGGTACCAACCAGGTCCTCAAGGGCGGCCAAGCCGTCGGCTGGTACGCCAAAGAAATGCTCGGCAAAACGCCCGGCTCGATCACGGCGATCCGCCCGCTCAAAGACGGCGTGATCAGCGACTTCGAGATCACCGAGGCGATGCTCAGTTACTTCATCAACAAGGTCAGAGGAAAATACAACTTTGTGCGCCCAACCGTCGTGATCAGCGTGCCCTCGGGCATCACCGCTGTTGAGAAACGAGCGGTTACGGACTCTGCCGACCGCGCTGGCGCCAAGCGGACCTACCTCATCGAAGAACCAATGGCAGCAGCGATCGGTGCGGGCCTCCCGTTTGCCGAGGCGACCGCGAGCATGATCGTTGACATCGGCGGCGGGACGACCGAGGTCGCCATCATGTCGCTCGCCGACATCGCCGTGTGCGAGTCCGTCCGCGTCGCGGGGGATGACATGGACGAGGCCATCATCAACTACCTCAAACGCACCTACAACCTGATGGTCGGTGAACAAACCGCAGAACGCATCAAGATCGAGCTTGGCTCGGCTGCCGAGGCCGACGGCGAAGAGGGCAGTGTTGATGTGCGGGGCCGGGACATGATCTCTGGCCTGCCTCGCAAAACATCGATCGGCGCAGGCGAAATCCGCGAGGCGTTGCAAGAACCGATCAACGCGATCATTGACACGGTTGTCCGCACACTTGAGCGCGCTGAACCCGAGCTTGCTGCGGATCTTGTCGAAAACGGGATCACGCTCGCTGGCGGCGGGGCGCTGCTTGCGGGCTTGCCGACCGTGCTCTACAAAGCCACGGGATTGCATGTGCGTGTCGCGGAGGATCCGCTGACCTGTGTCGCGCGAGGGACCGCCATCTTCCTCGAACATCTCGAGGAATGGAAAGAAGTCCTCGAGAGCGACCACGATCTGTAAACCGGATCGGTCGAGCGCATTCTAAGGAGACGAACCGGTGGCAAGACGCGGTCTCGTGACACCGAACCGTGCTTTTGCGCTTGCACTTGTCGTGCTCTTTGTGACGACATTCTTGCCGTCAAGGCTGCTGGGGTGGACCGATGAACCTGGGAAAGTCGTGCAGCGGCTCATCTCGCCGCCCGCCGATGTGATTAAGTTTGTCGCTGATCAATTCAGCAGCCCCGAACCAGCAACCAACCCCAACACGACGATCGGCCAGATCGACACATTGCGAGGTCAGAATCTTGCGCTCCAAATCAAAGTCCGGCGGCTCCAGCAAGAGGTCGCAGTGCTCAGCGGCGCAACGCGAGTACAAAACCAACCGATGCGTTTGATTACCGCGAGCATCATCGCCGAGAGTTCTGATCCGACGAGCCGAACGCTTCGCGTTCGCGCGGGAATGCGTGACGGCATCAGACCCGGCAGCGTCGCAACCACACAAGACTCGCACCTGCTTGGACGCATCACCAACCTCGACCAGACCATGTGCGACATCGTGCCCATTACCGACAAGAACGCCGGGACGATCGAGGGCATCACCACAGCAGCCGACGGCACGCCCGGGCTTCGGTTTGACCTGACGCCCCAGGGCGACGGCACACTCAAAGGGCCGGGCCGATTCGAGACCGATGGGCTTGCACAAACCCCACGCCAAGTCGAAGTCGGCCAGCGTGTTTCACTGAGCGATGAGAACTGGCCCTCGCACATCGGGCTGATCATCGGCGAGATCATCGCGGTCGAATACGCCGAGCAAAGCCCGCTTCGGCAAGTCGTGACAGTCAAACCCTACATCGACACACGCCGGGTGGGCAGCGTGCTGATCCGTGTGCCGGAGGGCAACGAATGAGCTGGGGTGTGTACGCCATCGTGATGTGGATCGTACTCGGTATCGATGTCGGGCTTCGGTCTGTGCTGCGCATCGGAGAAAGCGACATAACGCCCAGCTTCGTCTTGCCGCTGATTGTCTTTATCTCGTTGTACGCGCCGGGCCGAACCGCGATGATTGCCTCGCTCATTACGGGGTTTGTGATCGACATGACCTCCCCGATCACCATCCCCGGCGGCTCGACGATTCTCCTGCCCGGCCCAAACGCTTTGGGGATGCTGCTCGCCTGCCAGCTCGTACTCGGGGCGCGTGGGCTTGTGTTTCTCAACAGCCCGATTACGCTGATCGTGCTCACGCCGCTGGCGGGCGCGATCTGGCAAATTGTCATAGCGGCGGTATATGGTGCGCGCGAGCTGTACGACCCGATCGGGTCTAGCGCCGGTGCGATGCTCGTTGATGGCCTTGTCCGCTCGGCGTACTCGGCGCTGCCCGCGCTCGTGCTCTGGTGGCCGCTGCGCTGGATCGGCCCGTGGTTCGGCTTTGATGCACCGCACACAGGCAGATACTCGATGGGCCGGCGCTAAAGCTCCATCAGTCGATCAATATTCAGTTCTTCAATCGAATCCACAACCAGATCAGCCTCGCTCAACAGTTCTGCCGGCAACGAATGACACACCCCCACCACCGTCAGCCCCGCGGCCTTACCCGCAGCTATTCCCTTGGCGGTGTCTTCGATCGCCAAACACCGGCTCGGATCAAGCCCGAGCTTCTTCGCCGAGAGCAGGTACCCCGCCGGGTCTGGCTTGGTTCTTTCGACATCATCCGCCGAGACGACAAACCGGAATAGATCCGCGATACCAAATTCGGCAAGCACACGGTCAATCTCGATCCGAACCGCGCCAGAGCACACCGCGATCGGCAAACGCTTGGCGCTCGCGCGGATCAGTTCAACCGACCCCGGAAACGCCTTGGCGTAGCCCTCATCGACCAACTCAAGAAACCGCGCCTGCTTCAACCCGCAGAGCCGATCGATCTCTTGCTCGTCGATATCGTTCTTATGATCCGCTGCAATCACGCGGAATGTGTCACGGTCGTCAAGCCCGATGATGTGGTCGAGGTAGAACTGGTGCGAGACCGTCATACCGCTGCTTTGGGCGACTTCACCGATCGCTTTCTCGTGGGCAGGCTCAGAATCGGCGATCACGCCGTCGAAATCAAAGATCAGTGCATCCATRCCGACACCATAGCGGCGAACCGGTGCGGCGGGTCGTAGACTTTGGGCATGCGTGTAATCATCTATGACGACGGCCTCGGCAAGCTCGCGCCCCTCACCGATCTGCGCCCGGTGTTTTCTGTTCGCACCGGCGCGATGACAACGCTTGTGCGCATCGAAGAGATGCTCACCGGCGACGCCGAGATCGCGGGACTCTTCGTGCCCGATGCGATCAAACTCGTGCTCGAAGACGCCTGCGATCTACCAATAAACAACCTGCCCAACGGCATCGATTCGGTCCTGCTCATCAACGGCAGGTGCCCGATCCCGCCCGCTGACATCACAAGCATCAAGCCCGGCACGATCCTCGTCGAGAAACTCAGCGACAGCGATCAGGAAGCCGCCGTCGTGTACGCGTGTGTCAAACCCGTTGTTGCCATGAAGATTCTTGCGGGCGAGATCCCGACCGAGGGCGTGACCTACACCGACACGCAGATGCTTCTGCGCAGACCTTGGGACATCCGCCGATTCCGCGATGCCGCGATCAACCACGACCTCGAGCAACTCGCAAAGATCCCCGGCACGGCGCTCCCAAACAATGTTCACCATCGCGGCTCACACCCCGTCGTCATCCGCTCGGGCGCGGACATCTGGCCCGGCGTGGTCTTCGACTCAACGCAAGGCCCGATCGTCATCGCTGCGGGCGCGACGATCCGCCCCGGCGCGATCATCGCGGGGCCGGTCTTCATCGGCGAAGACTCGACCATCATGGACCGCGCGCACATCAAGGCGCACACAGCCATCGGACCACGCTGCAAAGTCGGCGGCGAGGTCGGCGGCACCATCTTTCAGGGCCTTACCAACAAAGCACACGAGGGGCACCTCGGCGACTCATGGGTCGGTGAATGGGTCAATTTCGGCGCGGGCACCAACAACTCCAACCTGCTCAACACCTACGCCGAGGTCATCGCGAAGGCGACCGTCCGCGGCTCGAACGAACGCACGGGCCAGAAGTTTCTCGGCGCGATCATCGGCGACCATGTCAAGTTCGCAATCTCAACCCGCATCATGACCGGAGCCGTCATCCACATGGGCGCGATGCTCGCCGCGACCGCGCCCGTCGTCGGCTGCGTCGGCAGATTCACATGGTGTACCGACACAGGGACCACCGCGTTCAGATTGCCGCGGTTTCTTGATACAGCAAAGGCCGTCATGTCACGCCGAGGGATCGAGCCCAGCGATGCGTATTTGGATCGAATCAAAGAATTGCATACCGAAGCATCCGAGGCATCAACTCCGTGAGTCCACAGCCCACCCTCTACATCATCGACGGCTACGCCCAGTTCTTCCGCGCGTACCACGCCATCCGCACGCCCATGACCAGCCCCGTCACCGGCGAGCCGACGAACATGACATTCGGGTTCCTCGGCATGCTGCTCAAACTCATGCGCGGGCAAGAGTCGCACATGCTCGATGCGGGCGGGCCGCCGACATACATCGCGCTGGCGCTGGATGTCTCGGGCGACAAAGGCACATTCCGCACACAGATGTACCCAGCGTACAAAGCCAACCGTGATGCACCGCCCGAGGACCTTCGCCCACAGGTCGATCGGTGCCTTGCCATGCTCAAAGAACTCGGCGTGCCGGTCATAGGCAGCGAGGGCTACGAGGCCGACGATGTCATAGCTGCAATGACTCATGAACTCAAGACAACACACCCAGATCTTCTGATCCGTATGATAAGTAAAGACAAGGATCTCAAACAGCTTCTCGAAGCGGGGCGCGTCGAGATGTACGATGTACACAACGACAAGCTGACCGATGTTGCTGCCCTTAAAGAAGAAACCGGTCTCGCACCCGAGCAGGTCATCGACATGCTCACGCTCATGGGCGACACCGCCGACAATGTGCCGGGCGTCGCTGGCATCGGGCCAAAGACCGCTGCTCAACTGCTCGCAGAGTTCGGCACACTCGACGCGGTCCTGGCAGAAGCCGCAGAAGAAAAACAGGCGAAAGATTGGAAAATCAAGGGCAAACGCCGCGAGCGGATCAACGAAGCCGTGGCGCAGTTGCCTCTGAGCAAAGACCTCGTCACACTCCGCACCGACACACCGATCGAGTTCGACCTCGACGCGTGCTCGCTCGCATCGTTCAAACTCACCGACATCGAGCACATCGTACGAGAGCTTGGATTTAACCGTTTCCTAGACGAGATCAAATCCCTCACTGACGGCGTACCGGAAGCTCCCAAGAAACCAAAGCCTCAATCCGATCCCGGCGGCTTCGGCGGACTCTTTGACCAGCCAAGCTCTGCCGAAAGCTCATCCGTTGCCAGCGGCGACTACACCATCGTGCGAACCAAAGCACAGCTCGAAGATCTCGTGAACACTCTCAGAAAAGCCGATGTCGTCGCGCTCGATACCGAGACCACCGCGATCCGCCCAATGCTCGCCGAACTTGTCGGTCTGAGTTTCAGCGTCGAACCCGGCTCAGGCTGGTATGTCCCCGTCCGCTCACCCGAGCCAAGCACACACCTCGACACAAAGACCGTTCTTGATGCACTCAGCCCGATCATCGCCGATGCCAGTATCCCTAAGATTGGGCACAATCTTAAGTATGATCTCATCGTCCTCCGCCGCGCAGGCGTCGAGCTTCGCGGCCTCGAAGCCGATGGCGCGTGCGACACCATGATCGCAAGCTATGTCCTCGACGCATCGCGGCCTTCGCACTCGCTCGACAACCTCGCGCTTGCGATGCTCAACCGCGCGAATGTCTCGATCAAGGATCTGATCGGCAGAGGTAAGAATCAGAAACGCTTCGATGATGTGCCGTTGGAACAGGCCGGGCCATACGCCGCCGAGGATGCAGATGTATCGCTGCAGCTCGCACAGCTCATGCTCCCGCAGCTCGAATCAACCGGCCTGCTCACACTCGCCCGCGAGACCGAAATACCGCTAGTTTCCGTGCTCGCCGAGCTCGAATACAACGGCATACTCGTCGATCCTAACGAACTCCGCACCCAACGCGAAAGACTCGAGAAAGAAATCGTCCGCCTACGCAAAGAAATCGAAGACGAGGCGTACGACTCGCTCGATCGTGGCTTCGATCCGGATTCGCCCAAGCAGCTCGCGGGCGTTCTGTTCAACAAACCATCCGATGATGATCCGGGCCTCGGTTTGCGTGTCATCAAACGCGGCAAAACAGGCCCTTCCACCGACGCCGAGGTTCTCGACAAGCTCACGCAGGATGCCTCGGTCGGAACCAAGATCCCCGGCCTGATTCTCGAATACCGCCAGCTCTCCAAACTCGTCAACACCTACCTTGTCAATCTCCTCGAAGACATCCACCCCGAAACCGGCCGGATCCACGCGAGCTTCAATCAAACCGTCGCCGCGACCGGTCGGCTCAGTTCCAGTGATCCGAATCTTCAGAATATACCGATCCGCACCGACATCGGCAAAGAGATCCGCAAGGCATTCATCGCGCCTGACAACTTCGTACTCATCAGCGCCGACTATTCGCAGATCGAATTGCGTTTGCTTGCGCACCTCTCACAAGACGCGGCTCTCATCAAGGCGTTCCGTGAGGGGCAAGACATCCACCAAGCAGTCGCCGCCCAGATCCACGGCATCTCGCTCGACGAAGTCACCAAAGAGCAACGCGGCGGCGCAAAAATGGTCAACTTCGGCATCGTCTACGGCATCACGCCCTTCGGTCTTGCCCGCAGGCTCGGTATCTCCAACACTGAAGCATCAGAAATCATCTCAGATTACAAAAAACGATTCCCCGGCATCACAACTTTTCTCGCCGAGTGCATCGCGGAGGCCCAGCAGAACGGCTATGTCGAGACGATGCTCAAGCGTCGCCGACCGATCCTCGAAATCGATTCGAACAACCCCAACCGCCGAGCACTCGCCGAGCGAATGGCGATCAACAGCGTCGTCCAAGGCAGCGCCGCCGACCTCATCAAACTCGCCATGCTCGATTTGCACAACCGCCTAAGCCCACACGCGCATCTTCCTCCCTCTCCCTCCCGGGGAAAGGGGGCTTCTGATTCACCTAGCAATTCAACGAAGACCCCTCATCCGACCGCTTCGCGGCCACCTTCTCCCCAGAAGAGAGAAGGAGGAGCACGATCGAAACCGCAACTCAAAGATGTACGAATGCTCCTACAGATCCACGACGAACTTGTCTTCGAGGCACCCAAGGCAATCGCCGGTGATGCGATGAAGCTGATCGTGGAACGGATGGAGTCGGCGATGGAGCTTGATGTACCATTGGTGGTTGATGCAAGCGCAAGCGGGAATTGGTTTGAGGGGAAGTGATGGGCCAGCGTGATGCGGTGTGCGTATTGCTTCTACAATGGATACATGAAGCACACCATCCTCGCCCTCACGCTTGCCGCATCCTCCGCCGCGGCTCAGCCGGATTCGATCTTTGTCAACGCCCGCGTCTACACCGTGGATGAGGCGTTCAGTGTTGCCGAGGCGTTCGCGGTTGAGGATGGCATGTTTGCCGCCGTCGGCTCAGAGGAAGAGATCCGTGCGCTCGCAGCCGATTCGACGAAAGTCATCGACCTTGGCGGCATGACCGTGCTGCCCGGATTAATCGATGCGCACGGGCACATGGCGGGGCTTGGCCAACTGCAACTCGGCACGCTCGATCTTGCGGGGATGATGAGTTTTGAAGAGGTAATCAACCGCGTTGTTGAGCGGGCCGAGACGACAGAACCGGGCGAGTGGATCATCGGGCGAGGCTGGGACAATGAGAGTTGGGAAAACAAAGAATTACCGAATCATCACGAACTTAGCCAAGCGATCCCGGAGCACCCGGTTCTGCTGAGCCGAGTTGACGGCCACGCGGCTCTTGCCAATCAACGGGCGCTCGAAGCCAACGACATCTCCCCGGGCACCGCGATCCCAAACGGCGGCGAGATGCTTATGGACGATCATGGCGAGCCAACGGGCGTGTTCATCGACAACGCGATCTCGCTCGTGCGGCGAGTCATCCCAGAAAGCACCGTCAGCGGCGAAGACCTGATACTCGCGGCGCAAGACATGTGTCTGGCGGTCGGGCTGACCGGCGTACACGATGCGGGCGTGGCACCCGACATGATCGATGTGTATATGAGACTTGAATCTGAATACAAACTCAAAGTGCGCGTACATGGCATGATACCAGGAACTCGTGCGCCAGCATGGTTTGCAGAAAACAAGCCGTACCACGGTCCATTCTTCTCGATGCGGTCGGCCAAGCTTTTTATTGATGGCGCAATGGGTTCGCGCGGGGCATGGATGCTCGAACCATACAAGGACCGGCCGTTTGGACAGGATGGCGAGCCGTATGTCGGGCTGGCACTCGCTGAACCGGGGCTCCTTCAAGCAATCGCTGAAGATGGACTTGAAAAAGGCTATCAAGTGTGTATACATGCGATCGGTGATCGCGCCAACCGGGAAGTCCTTGATCTCTATGAACGAGCGGCTAGCGGTTCCAATCTCAAAGATGCCAGATTCCGCATCGAACACGCCCAACTCTTGGCTCCCGAAGACATCGGCAGGTTCGCAGAACTCGGCATCATCCCCTCCATGCAGCCGACCCACTGCACAAGCGACATGCGATGGATCCAAGACCGTGTTGGCCCTGTGCGTGCTGATGGCGCGTACGCATGGCAGAGCCTGCTCGCCTCGGGCGTGCGCATCGCAAGTGGTTCAGATTTTCCGGTTGAAAGCCACAATCCGTTTCTTGGGCTCTACGCAGCGGTGACCCGGCAGAATCTTGAGAGCGAACCCGCCGGTGGTTGGCACCCGACCGAACGCATGAGCCGCGAGCAGGCGCTGCGGTCGTTCACCATCAACGCGGCGTACGCGGGCTTCAACGAAAACAGCGTCGGCTCGATCGAGGTTGACAAACTCGCCGATTTTATTGTGATCGACCGCGACTACATGCATTGCTCGGATCGCGATATCGCCGACACGGTTGTGCTCTCAACATGGATCGAGGGCACGGTGGTCTATCAAGAAGGCCACAGCCCCAAATAAAGGCCGCGCAGCCGCCCATCGCCCCGCGACACAATGAGCTAAACTCTTGGCGTGACCGGTTCTCAAACGCCAACACGATCCCCAAAGCGATGGACAACGCGCGAGCTCTTGGTGTGGATGACCGAGGCGTTCAAACAGAAGGGCCTCGAATCACCCCAGCTCTTTGCGCAGCTCCTGATGTCACACGTCATCGGTTGCGAACGGCTCAAGCTCTATACCGATGCCGACCGGCCAGCCAACGAGATCGAGCGCGCGACGCTGCGCGACCTCGTTCAGCGGGCTGTCAACCACGAACCCGTGCAGTACCTGACCGGCGAGGCGATGTTCTATGGCATGCAGATCTCGGTCAATCCGAGTGTACTCATACCGAGACCATCATCTGAAACCATCGTCGAAACGGTGCTGCACCACTGCAAACACCAGCCGGGCTTTGGCGGCAAGACCGGCGAGAATGTGCTGATCGCCGATGTGTGTACGGGGTCGGGCTGCATCGCTTTGGCGCTTGCAAAGCACCTCTCTGGTGCGCGTGTTGTTGCAACAGACATCTCAGCCGAGGCGCTCGATGTTGCGCGCGCCAACGCGGAACGCCTGGGTCTCTCGGATCGGATCGAGTTTATCGAGGGCGACCTGCTCGAAGCCCTCGGCAAGCACCCGGCCGCGGGTCACGCCAAGGCGCTGGACTTTCTCGTCTCGAACCCGCCTTACATCCCAGACGACGAATGGTCAGCGGTCGAGCCAAACGTCAAAGACCACGAGCCGACACTGGCGCTGCGTGGCGGGATGGACGGGCTTGCGCTAGTTCGGCCGCTGCTGACCGATGCGCCAAAGCTCGTCAACGAGGGCGGACTCGTGCTCGTTGAGGTCGCCACATCACGGGCGCAGGAATCAAAAAAGATTGCAGCGCAGACGCCACGCGTCAAAGGTGTTGATATTCTTACAGATTTTGAAGGACTCGACCGCGTGATCAGGCAGACTCTGGGGGCCTGATCGCCTTGTGAACCTCGTCGATCAACCTCGCCGCTTGGAACGGCTTGTAGAGCACATTCCGCATGCCTTCTTGCGAAGCCCGAACAATTGAGTGATGCGGGTCGTAGCCAAAGCCGGTCATGAGAATGATCGCTTCTTCCGGCACGATCCGGGATGCAACACTAAACACCTCGTAGCCGTTGCGGTCGGGCATCGAAATGTCGCTGATCACAAAGTCGAACCGCTTATGCCCGTCGGCTGCCGAGGCTTCGAGCTCGTTGATCGCGTCCTGCCCCGATTTGCACAGCACGACCTCACACCCACGCCGACCGAGCACATCGGCGATCATCGATCCGATGCGGTCGTTGTCGTCGGCGACCAGTGCGCGCCTGCCGGTGAGCAACTCATCGACCTTGTCGCAGTTGAGATCTTCAACACCAAGCACCGTGTTCGGGCCGGCGGCGACATTCTTGAGCCTCGATCGGATCGACTCGACATCTGCACGGATCTTTGCGATGTGAGCCGCCGCAACCGGGTCGGTGGATTCGGTGCCCATCACCTCGGTTTCACGGAGAATGTCGTCCAGCGGTGCCCGGAGTTCGCCCTCAAACCGTCCCGTAATTATCGCCCCCGTCGATGAACTCTCGACCACCAGCATGTTCAGAGTCTGCAGCGCCATCGCCACGAACCGGGCAAACTGCATCACATACTGCACATCCTGCTCGTCAAACGCATCGACCTCTTTGGATTCGATATCCAGCACACCGATGATCGCCTCGCCCACTTGCAGCGGCACGGTTAGCGAACTCCTCGCCTCACTCGCACCGACAAGGTATCGGTCGTCCGTCGTCGTGTCGTGGCAGATGTACGGTTTGCCCGTCGCGGCGACATACCCGATCGTGCCGTTGCCCTCTTCGGCTGGATACAACTCAAGATCGATCGCGTCCTGCGTAAACCCAACGCTAATCACCGGCTCAAGACGACCCGTGTGGTCATCGAGCAGACGGATCGAGAATTGATCGTAGTCCAGAATATCCTTGGACGATTTGGTCACTCGTTCTTCCAAAAGCCGAAGCCTCTGAACAGCATTCATCTTGGCGACCGCATCACGGTCAAACCGGTTGAGCCTTGCTCCCGCCTGTTCGACGGCCTTGAGCTTCTTGCGAACTGCACCCGCGTGCGAGATGTCGCGGAGCACCCCCACCGCCCGGTCGCCAAAGCCCGTCGCCCCGTCAACCATCATCGGGGTCATGCGGAGTTCATAGAGCCGGTTCGTCCCGATCTCGATCTCGCGCCTGACCATCGGTGGCTCGGCCTTTGGGTCGTACTCGAGGCCCTCAAAGGAAACAGCCGCCTCTTGGGCGGCCATCAGCACTGCTTGTTTGATGTCGTCTTGGATCGAATCGAACATCCGGTTGCCCCAGAGGAGCTTGCCGTCGGCTGTGACGAGACAGAGCGCCTCGCCGACGGAGTTGAGCAGGACATCGCGCTCGTGGTCGCCTAGCCCGGTCTGCCCGAGGTTGCCCGGGTCCGCTGGGATAATCAGATACGCCGCGTCGGCATCCTTGGGACCGAGCGATTCGGCGTAGACCACCTCACAATGTTCGGAGAGCAACTGTTTGAGTTCCTCGGTCTCACCGCCCGGCGGGGTGAGGAAAACGATCTTTGGTCGGACTCTTGCCATTGCTTGGGTAACCACTACTTCTGAAGGTATCTTCGCGTCAGTCTAGCGAGAAGATCCCACCATCTGGCATCTTTCCTTGCAGGTTTGGTGCTATCGGAGCTTTTCGGTCGATGCCATGCTCGGCTTGACATCGGCATAGAAGGTCCGAGTACTGTGTATCAAGATGATTGAAGTTGTTGATCTCCACCGCTGGTTCGGGTCGGTACACGCCGTGCGGGGCGTGGGCTTTGCCATTCCCGCTGGCCAGGTCGTCGGCTTGCTCGGGCCAAACGGGGCAGGGAAAACCACGACTCTTCGGATGCTTACCGGCATAATCAAGCCACAGAAGGGTTCCATCCAGATCGCCGGCGTCGATGCCATCGCACACCCCGCCCAATCCCGACGAGGCTTTGGCTATCTCCCCGAATCCGCCCCCTCCTACCCGGAGATGTCTGTCACCGGCTTTCTGAGATACAGAGCGCAGATTCTGCATGTCCCGCGCCCAAGCCGAAAAACCCAGATCGCCCGGGTCATCGAAGAGTGCCAGCTCGGCTCGGTCGCCAAACGCCGCATCGGCCAGCTCAGCAAGGGCTACCGCCAGCGGGTCGCCCTCGCAGCGACCCTGCTCCACGATCCGAAGGTCCTGATCCTCGATGAGCCGACCAACGGCCTCGACCCCACCCAGATCCGCGAGGCCCGATCGCTCATCGGCGACCTCGCCCAGAACCGCACCGTTCTGGTCAGCTCACACATCCTCCCAGAGATCGAAAGAACTTGTGAACGCGTCATCATTATCGGAGCCGGCAAAGTCCTCGCCGATGGCACGCCCAAAGAACTCTGCGAACAGAACACCAAGGGCGGCTGCATCGTCGAATGCAAGGGCCACCTCGCCCAGATCTCATTCACGCTCAAACACGCGCTCCCAGAGTCCGACCTTGAAACCACGCCACTGGAAGGCGGCTGGTGGCGCATCAAGATCCAGGCACCAGAAATGAGCGATGCGTGCGAAGCTGTCGGCGAGGCGTTCGGCTCGGCGAGGATCCAGATCCGCCAACTCCGCCCCACCGTGGCCGGGCTGGAGGATGTCTTCGTCCGCGTCCTCGAAGCAAGCGAGGGAGCAGAGGCATGACCACCACACTCGCCATAGCCAAACGCGAACTCGGCTCGCTCTTCCGTGTGCCGGTCGGCTGGATCGTCATCGCACTCTTCCTGTTCCTCACCGGCGCGGTCTTTGTTACTGGAGCACTCGACGAAGGGAAGCCCGCAACACTGAGACCGGTCTTTGGCATTACGACCATGCTGTTGGTTTTCAYCGCGCCAGCTATCTCGATGAGATTGTTTAGCGAAGAACTACGAACGGGCACCTATGAACTGCTTGCATCGAGCCCAATCACAAGCGTCCAGATCGTCGCGGGTAAATTCCTCGGAGCATTTGCATTCCTCGTCATCATGCTGCTGCCGACACTGATCCACGCGGGTGTGCTCGCGCTCGCCAGCGACCCGGCACTCGACCCAGGCCCAATCCTCGCTGGGTATCTCAGCCTAATCCTCTTTGGCTGCCTCTGCCTATCGCTCGGCACCGTGGCATCAGCGCTGACCGACAGCCAAACGCTGGCGTTTCTTGGCACGCTGCTCACGCTGATCTGCTGGCTTCTAATCACCAATATTGCTCCAAAGCATTTCAGCCCTGAAATCGGTGCCAAGCTTGCAGCGGCTTCGTTCTTGATCCGCATCGATGACTTTGCACGCGGCGCGATCGACACACGCCACATCGTCTTCTTCATCTCCATCTCCGCGGCCCTACTTGTCACCGCTGCCTCTGCACTGGAGTACAAAAGATGGCGGTAACCACAACCCAGACCGGCAAAGCAAGCCGAATCCTCATCACCGCGGTCGGCCTCGCCCTGACCTTTCTTATCGTTATTGCAGTGAACATACTGGCCAGCCGATTCAGCGCGAGATTCGATGTCACCAGCACAGGCTCGCTCAAGCCATCCGACCGCACGCAAGCGATCCTTGACAGCCTCACCGGCGAGTCCGAAATCATCCTCGCTGCCAACCTCATCGACCCGAGCCGAGACCGCACCGCCATCTCGCGCGTGCTCGACATGATCGACGAGATCGACAAAGCCTCGGCAAGCGTCCGCACAACGATCATCAACACCGGCACACCCGACGGCATCAACCAATACCWATCGCTCATCGAACGMCTCTCCGCYGATCGAGCCGACGAAACGCGAGCCACTGTCGATGTCACCACCAACGCCCTCGCTTCACTCCAGCGGCTCGGCTCAGAGATGATGGCATGGGCCGACCCGGTCCAAGCACTCGCGCAAGAACACGCCCCAGACCGCACCGGCGCAAGCCCGTGGGCAAACGAACTCCGTCAGCGCGCGGCGCTGCTGCGGGTCAGAGCGGGCGAGATCGATCAGGTCGCTGCAATTGTCGAGTCAAACCTCTCGCAATCACTCGGCACAACCCCCGTTCCAAATGTCGGTGCCGCCCGCGACATCATCGTGCAGGGGCACACCGCAATCYCGGCGATCRTTCGCGACCAGCTTGAAGACCTGCTCAAACGCGCGCAAGACTCAAACCTTTCCGAGACCGGCAAATCATCGGCATTGTCCATGGCGCGTCAGATGCAAACGGCGCTCGACGAAGCCGCGATCATGGTTGATGCATTTTCAACAAGCCCGCTGCCCGTGCTCTCGCGCGTCGCAACGGCACTTGCAAGCGGTGAAGCCGCGATCATCATCGGCCCCGACGGTAAAAGCCTGAGCGCGATCTCCATCGACGACCTCGCACCACCATCGTTACCCGGCGCTGCCCGCATCGACGCAGGCCGGCGCGCCGAGTCTCTCCTCGGAAGCGCCCTTGCTGCATCTTCCGATTCGATCCCCGCAACCACCGTCGTGCTCGTCCACGGCAGCGACACGCGCATCCTCAACGAACGCGGCGCACTCGAACAGCTCCTACGAAGCATGGCGATCCGAAACGTCCGGTGGATCGAATGGCCCGTCAGCCTGACCCTCGACAAGCCCGCTGAGGTCGCGCTCGTTGCCAACGACCCGACAACGATGTATGTCGTCGTCGGCATGAGCATGTCAACGCAGGGCGCTGCCGAGCGTGCAATCAGGACCGGTGCGGTGCTTGACGAACTGATCGACTCCGGTGCCAATGTTCTCGTCTGCCTTTCGCCCTCGACGATGCAAGGCCAAGGCGAGCCCGACCCGATGGCCGAGCCTCTCAAAAAATTCGGTCTTGATGCGGACTCCGGCAGGCCGACGCTCGTTGACAAACCCATCGGCGATCGCCGATTTGTCGAGTGGGAACAGCTCATCCTGCCCGGTGAATCGGGCAGCCCGCTGGCCGAGGTCATCACCGGCATCCCGACGCGCCTGACATGGCCCATCGCCATCGACCGCATCGAAGATATCGGCACCGCCTGGCCCCTCATCCGCGCCCAAGCCGACACCGTCTGGCGCGAAGCGGAATGGCTCGGCTACTGGCTCGAACGCGACATCAACCGGCCCTCAATCGCCAACCCACCCGCGCCCGGCGGCTCACGCGACGGCGACATCGGCGAGGGCATCTTCGCATGGGCAGTCGAACGACCGCTCGACACAAGTGCGCAGCGGCTCGTCGTCGTCGGCTCGCACCTCTGGCTCTTCGACATGGTCGCGCGGCGAACCGCATCGGTCGATGGCAAGGTCGGCGAGACAAGCCAAGGCAATACAGAGTTCGCACACGCCATCGTCAGTTGGTTGACAAATCAGGACGACATGATCGCGCGCAGCGCCGAGGCAGAGGCGTTCCCGATCGTCCAGCCGATGAACGAATCTCGGCTCATCGCGGCACGATGGTTCTTCATCGGCGGGCTACCCCTCTTGGTACTCATCACGGGCGCTGTAGTCCGGCTCGTCGGCGGTTGACCCTGCAATCCCAAGTGAAAGACCGGGCATCTCATTCGGTTCTTCCCGGTTTCGTTTCTGCAAACGCTTGCGCGCCAGACGCCTGCCTGCGCGGCTCTTGGCTTCTTCAATGGTCGCGCCGCACTCGGGGCAAGGCCCGCCACCAAATACTTCATCTTTCAGATCAGAAAGATCATACCGGCATACCTTGCAGTGAAGCTCACCGCGCGGAAGATCGATCGGAAGTCTCACGAGGAAGAACCCGATACCCCCCACGAGCGCGATGTATGGATACAGCAAGACCCGAAGAACCGCGACATACTCTACAAAGTTGTACATCTTGGCGACTTCAAGATGCAAGCGGTTGACAAGCAACAAGAACAATACGCCGCCGATCAATACCGCATATCCAGACAGTCGGCGGCGCCCACGGAGCGAGCCGTACCACACAAGCATGGCATAGACGACGAAGAGCAGCATCTGCGAAAGGGCCTCCTTGCAACCGATCCGCGGTGTTCGCCCACAAACGGCATGCCCCGGAGTTTATCGCCCTTGCTTGAAGAGTGTTCGCATCGCGTCGTAGATGCCGTCACGGTCGTTAATTTTGGCGGAGATAAGCTGCGGACCGTCTTCGTCGGGTAACCCCTCCGGGAACGCATCGGCGAGCACATTGATGAAGTTCCCGCTGCCATACGCAGAAGTTACTTGGCAGTAGCCGAACATGTTGGAGCGTGGCAGCAGGTGCTCGCTAATAAGCTCAACGCACCGCCGATTGTCGGCTTCGGACGAGTTGTCGCCGTCGGAGAAGTGGAACAGATAGACATTCCAGTCGTTGGGGTCGTAGTCCGATTCGATGATTTCAGAACAGAGCTGGTAGGCGGAACTGATGCGTGTGCCGCCGTCTTCACGCATTGAGAAGAAAACTTTTTTATCAACTTCTCCCGCGCGCACATCGTGAACAATGTACCGGCTCTCAATGCCCTGGTAGTTCCGACGAAGCCAGGTGTCGATCCAAAACGCGGTCAGCCTGACCATCTCTTTCTGCTGGTCGCCCATCGAGCCAGACACATCCATCATGTAGATAATCGCGGCGTTTGATTGCGGCTTTTTGACCTCGTTCCAGCTCCGGTACCGCAGATCCCGCTTGATCGGGATGATGACCGGGTCGTCGGGGTTGTACGCGCCGAGCGCGAGCTGGCGCTTGAGTGCTTCGCGGTAGGTTCGCTTGAAGTGGCGCAGCGCTGCAGGTCCGGTCGGGCGGATCCCCGTGAACTTGTCGCGTTTGGTTGTCAGGTTATGGTGGCCTCGCGGCTTGATGCGCGGGAGCTGGAGTTCCTCGGCCATGATGTCGGCGAGGTCTTCAAGCGAGATGTCAACCTCGGTCAGGTGCTTGCCGTCCTCTTCGCCACCCGCGTTGTCGCCCGAGCCACCGCCAGCTTGCCCGACACCATCGCCCTCTTCACCCTCGCCCATCCCGACGCCCGCGGAGTTGTCGCCGTAGCGGAAGGTCGGCAGGTCTAGATCGTGGACTGGAATGGAAACGAAGCGATCGCCTTCTTTGCCGATGAGTTCGTCTTTGCTGAGAAATTTGCGCAAATCCTTACGGATTTTGCCGCGCACGATCTGACGGAAGCGTTGATGGTCTTGTTCGATCCTGCTGAGCATGTCGCGTCCTGTGCGTCGGGCTCCCTGCTTTCTATACGCTCAAGCCCAGCCCAAGGATCGGCTAATCGAACATCCCGGTACAACTTGTGTTCSGTTTTAAGCTTCTAGGCGGTCTCTGTCGGGTCTTTCTGGGACATCCGCGTGCGCCGGCGGGCGATATACGCCGATCCGAGCAGCCCCGCGGGCACAACCACGATAAGCTCCGCGGCACGGTTGACGAGCGAGGCGGCCAGCCCGATCTCTGTGGTAGCGCTCACCACAACGATCGCCGCGACAAAGCCGACCGCCCATTCAACCACCCCAAGCCCAGCGCCCGTGAGCGGAAAGAGCGACGCGAGCTGCGCAGCCGCGGCGATGAGCAGCGCCGCCGATGGGCTGATGTCGGCACCCACAATCGCAAAGCAAACCCACATGCGGAGCGCCCACACGAGCATGTCGCCGTAACGGACAAGCAGCGCCAAGCGGAGGTCTTTGCGCGGGACAGCGCCCGCCGGGCTTTTGTCGGCTGCGATCCCGGCCACGACATACACCACAGCCGACGATGCAAGCRGCACGACAACTCCAACGGGTGTGCTGTCAACAAACGCGATCCCGACCAAGAGCATGTGACCCGCCGCCAGAGCCGTCATAATCGCCAACGCAACCGAGACGGCGATCGAAGATTTGAGCGACACGCCGTGGACGAGCTTGTGAAAGGCGAGACGCCCGACAAGCCCAGGCCGGAGCGGGAGATAGTTGAGCAGCCAAGCCGAGCCGATGAGCGCAAACATATCGCCCAGCGGCACGGCTCCAAACTTTCGCATCAGCGTCCAAAATGAAAGCGAGACCAGGCCTGCGTTGACAAGCGGGAGCAGCACCGCCAGAGCGATGAGCCAAGCCGGCGCGTGCTTTGCCGAATCGATCGCGCCGTCAAGGCCCTGCTTGTTCTGCACGAGCACAAAGACGGCGACCGCGATCAGAAGTACACCGACTACAAACCCAGCGATGAGCTTGGCTGTCTTCTTGCGCGGAGGCGTGTCGGTCTGGCTCAAGGCTCGATTGCTTCTGCGTGCGTCGGTGCCGGCGGCTTATGCGAACCGATCGGAGCCATGAACGCAAACCCGGTCGGCGATGCTTGCCCAAGCCTGGCTTTGAGATTCTTTGCAAGACCAGAAAGCCTTGGGTTGTCCGATGCCGCTGCTCGCGCCAACGCCGGGGCAGTCGAAACCTGCACGCGCGAGAATATCGCGGCCGCAAGAACAAGCKGGTCTGTATCGGCTAAAATCGCCGAATCCAGAAGTTCCATCCCCGGGCAGAGCACCCGGTGCGGCGCAATGGCGACGATCGCAAGCCGACCCTTGCGTGAGAACGCCGGGTACCGGGCGGCCAGAATGTTTGATATCTTCACGATCTCTTCTTCCGTGGCGATTCCTGTTGGGCGATTGGGGTCAACAAGTGCCGCTCGGATCGTCGGCAAGAGATCGATCACGCGTTCTTCTTCATAGACTTCAAGCTCTCGGGCAAGATCCGTAAGCGACAACCGCACCCGCTGGTCCGGCTCGCGCGTCAGCAGCGGCGTTTCTGCGCTCAAACACATCGGCCCGGCAGAGTACAACTGCCCCCGCCCAACGACAAAGCCTTGAAGCAGATTCCATCGGCTACGCACCATGTGCGCAGACTTCAGGTCCGCGATCCAGCCCGAGAACCCAGGGTCGGGCCAGATACGGAGCGTCAGGCTCTCGCCCGGAACGAGCCGGATTTTTTGGTGCATATCGAATATTTCTGGTTTCAACACTGAATTGATTGCAAAGGGACCGACTGTCATCGCAGGCGAGAGCATCAGACGCGTATTGATCGGACGGTCGCTGCCGACTGCAAGCGCAATCGGGGAGGTGTTTCGGATGTTGAACTCGATCACCGCGCGCTCGTAGGCACCGATGCTCTGGCTCTCGAGGCGCACCGTGACCGACATCATGCGGTTCGGATTCCCGGCGACACTGTCGAACCAGCCGGGCACCGCTTCGGCAACCGCGCGGACCGCCTCGGTGTGCTCTGAGTACACAAGGTCTTCGCCGCTGAGTTTTTCATACCGCTGGCGAGCGTACGCCCCGATGGGTGTGACCTGCGAAAAGAGCGCGGTCTTCTTGAACGCCTCGGCGGCTTCTTCGGTCCGGCCCGCGGCTTCGAGTGAAAGCCCGTATCCAATAGAACCGAGCGTGGAGACCTCAGACAAAGGCTCGAACAACGCGACAGCCTCTTCAACCCGGCCCTCTCGGAGAATGACCAGCGAATCGATGACCGCAAGCTGTTCTTCCGCAGCACCACCGAAGAGCCGGCGTAACTGAGCTACATCGGCCAGCACGGCGATGCCTTGGTTTCCAACAACTAGGTTGGCAACGACAAGCTCAGAACCAAGGGTTGCAGCCCGCCGGAGAAGCGCCGCTTGCAGCTCCGGGTCCTCCATCGCTGCCGGGGTTTGCATCCGTTCTGCGATGTCATCAAGCTCGGGCCTGATGCTGTCGGCGAGATCTTTGAGCGAGCGTTCGAGGATGACCTTGTCACCAGCAGCAGCAGCAGCGAGCACGCGGATGCGTTCGTTGTGGATCGGCAGCCGAACATCCTCAGGTCTGGTCACATTCTCGGTGGATTGCTCGGCTTCTTCGAGCTGATCAACTCGCCGCTTGGCGTTCTCACGCTGGATCTGCAAAAGCTGCTCGAACTCAGCCAGCACGCGCGCAGCGCCGAAGTTGTGCCAGCGGAGCACGGTCGTTTCCGTGTCGATCCCGGGGTCATTCGTAATGCCGTCGGTGGCGATGAGCCTGCGGGCGCTGTCGTGGAACCGCTGCGCCTGCGTGAACTCGCCGTGCTTTGCAAGCTCTGCAGCCACTGCGAAGTACAGATTCGGATCGACCGGATCCGCGCGCAGCAGGTTGACCGCCAGCTCGAGGTTCCCGACCGGGTCATCCCGGCGCGACTGATAGAACGCTGCTGCCAGAGCCGCGGCTTCCTTGTTCGACGAATCCAGCGAAGTCGCCATCGCGAGGTGCCGGACAAACTCCTTGTCGTTGCCCTGCTCGCGGTAAAGGAGCGCCGCATCGAGCGCAAGCCGACTCCGCACCGCCGGGTCTGGGATCGCGCCGAGCGCCCGCTCGCTGAGATATATGTCATACACCGCGAGGCGTTCTTGGACCGTTTGTTTTTTGCTGACATTCCACGACAACAACCGGAGTTGGGCGACCGAGTCATTCGGATCTACCTTGACAAGCTCACGTGTTGCCAGCATGACCTCGTCTTCGTTGCCCGAGGCGCGGTGCGCCTCGATGAGCCGACGCCAGAGCGACGCATCCTCCGGCGTGACTTCCAATGCGAGTTCCAGCACCGCTGCAGTAATCTGGTAGTCGATCAGCGTGGCATCCGGCTGCTGACGAAGGTCAAGAACCGCCATCCGCACGAGCGATCCCGCGATGAGCTCATCCTGATCGGGCTGGGCACCCACGGGCAGCACCACAACCGATCCGGCAAGAGCAACCACCAACAAGCCAAACCGAGCCAAAGCTGTCATAGAACAAACCCCGTCACCATAAGCACACCAATCGCCACTAGGCACAAAAGCCCGAGGCACGCGATCGCCAATTCAGTCATCCAGATCATCGGCAAACGACCCGCCTGCGGGCAAATCCGATCCGCCACCATAAACATGAATACGAACTGACCGCCCCCGATGCTCGCCAGACCAAGAAGATTCCAGAGCACAGGGTCAAGCCCGATCGAGGACTGGAGCCAGCCGTCGTTGGCGTGGGCAAACAGAGACAGTCCGAAAACCACCATCGCGACCGCCCACGCCGAGGCGACGAGGGACAAAAGCGTAATGCTGGCTCGTCTGATCAATGGCACGCAGAGGCCCCCAAAGAGGGCCAACTGGCCCAATAAGCCCCGAAGCCTACCACGCCCGATCGGGCCAAGGCGGCCCGAGTCGGCTGTAGCAATCAGCCCAGCATCATCGTCATCAGGAACTCGGCGTTGCTCTTGGTCTTGACCAGCCGGCCCTTGAAGAACTCCATCGCCTCGACCACATTCATGTCCGACAAGACCTTCCGCAGCCGATACCACATCCGTGGTTTGCGAATCCAGGTCCGGATAACGGGCCTTGCATTCCGATAAATCTTGACGGCTGAGCTGGTCTGGAAAACTCGACGCCATGAGGCCGAGCAGTGACTCCAGCGCGGGCCGGTAGACGGGAGGGCTGAATAACAGCGCCACGCCGGGAGGGGG
>NVSP01000007.1 GCA_002732755.1 Phycisphaera sp. | reverse complement strand
CCTTGCGCATCACGCCAACTCGTCTGAACTCCCTCCCCCGCGTGCGGGGGAGGTGGCCGCGCAGCGGTCGGAGGGGGAGAGCCGCAACTATGCCGGCAAATCCGACCCAACCCTGCGCTCTAACCCCTACACACAGCAGCGCGCCACCCAACTCCGCGCAGAAACAACGCTCCCTGAGCGTCTGCTCTGGTCGAAGCTCCGCAGCAAACAACTCCTCGGCTTCCGGTTCCGCCGCCAACACCCGCTCGGACCGTACATCGCGGATTTCTATTGCCATGAAACCGCGTTGGTGATCGAGGTCGATGGTCAGCGACATGTTGGCGAGCGAAAGCTACGAGATATGGATCGAGATGCGTGGATGCACGAACGAGGAATCGATGTGCTGCGTTTTACGAGCTATCAGGTGCGAGATGAACTCGATGTGGTGTGCGCGACTATTCTGAGACGGTGTCGGGTGCGTTGCGGCGAAGCCCCCCACCCCAGCCCTCCCCCGCACGCGGGGGAGGGGGCAAGAGGCCGCGATTCTGAATGTAGCCGCAAGAATTCGAAAACATAAAACCATCCCCCACCCTGAGTGGGAAGAGAATGGAGAAACCATGTCCTACGAAATCGACGAGACCCACGACCCAAAACTCGAGAGCTGGGTTGAATCAGCCAACGACCCGGAGACTGACTTTCCGATTCAGAATCTGCCGTTCGTGCGCGCTTTTTTTCCGGGTGAAGATATCTCAGTCCTTGTTTCAGGTGTRGCCATAGGTGACAAACTGCTGGCGCTGGATCTCATCGCAGAGGCTGGGTTCCTCGATGACTTTCTCGACGCAGAGATACTCGAGCTCATAGCGGTTGACGAGTTGTACGCCGTCCTGTCTGGTGAAGAACGGAGGCGGTTTCGGGCGAGGCTTGTTTCGCTGCTCACAAAGTCAAACCCGGAGCTGCGCGACCATGAAGTTGCGGAGCACGCATTGTTTGATACGAACGATGCACAACTGCTGCCCGCGTTCAACTGCCACGACTACACCGACTTCTACGCCTCCGTCTACCACGCCACCAGCGTCGGCACGATGTTCCGTCCCGACAACCCGCTGCTGCCAAACTACAAATGGATCCCCGTCGGCTACCACGGCAGAGCCTCGTCAGTCGTCGCCAGCGGTACGCCGATCCGCAGGCCCAACGGCCAGCTCTCGCCCGCAGAAGAGGGCGGCGCACCCGCCTTTGGGCCTTGCAAGCTACTCGACTACGAGCTTGAGATGGGCATGGTCGTCGGGCGTGGCAACGAGCTCGGCGAGCCGATCCCGATCGGTGAGGCGGAGGATCACATCCTTGGTATGTGTTTGCTCAACGACTGGTCGGCACGCGACATGCAGAAGTGGGAGTATGTGCCGCTTGGGCCGTTCCTTGCCAAGAGCTTTGCGACTTCGGTTTCGCCTTACATCGTGACGATGGAGGCGCTCGCGCCGTTTCGTTGCCCGGCGATGGCGCGGCCAGACGGCGACCCAAAGCCCCTGCCCCACCTCTTCGATGAGCGAGACCAGTCGCAAGGCGGCCTCGACATCACGCTGGAGGWCTTCCTCTCATCGAAACAGATGCGCGACAAGGGGATGGATGCAATCCAACTGAGCAAAGGCTCGTTCAAGGACATGTACTGGACGATCTCGCAGATGCTGACGCACCACGCCAGCAACGGGTGCAACATGCAGCCGGGAGATCTCTTGGGGTCTGGGACGATCTCGGGGCCGACGCGGGGGAGCCGGGGCTGCATGCTTGAGATGACCTGGGACGGCGACCCGTTCGCCAACCCGCCGATCATCAAGCCCGGCACCGAACGCACACCGATCGAACTGCCCACGGGCGAACTGCGTAAGTTCCTAGGTGATGGCGATGAGATCATTATCAAGGGATACTGCGAGCGGGAGGGGTTCCGGCGGATTGGCTTTGGCGAGTGCCGGGGGATCATCGAGCCTGCACTCGGCTGAGTTGGGATCTGGGGCCAAGAGGCCCTGATTGGGTTGATATTGAGCCCGAAGTCCATTTTCTGGCCTTGGAAGGTGTCGGCTGCTAAGGTTGTTGGTACTGAAGAATCAAACTTTGGATACGGCGTGTGCAGGGCATGTGGCTGTATTCAGTAGACGGGGAAATTATTATGGCTAGCGGCGGCGGAAAAAATGCAATTCTTCTTATCATCGCGGTAGCTGCCATCGGCGGCGCGATCTATCTCATCACATCGTCGGGAACGACCAACCCTCAAGACCAACAGATGGTGTACCTCATCGACCCGGAATCTGTTCTTGATGACCCTCAGGATGTTGCTATTCTGACGAGCGCGGAAATGAAGAAACGCCGCAACGATGTACTGCTGAGTTCAAAAGAAGCCGATGAGCGCCGCCAGTTTGCCGGCCAGTGCCCGCACTGCGAAAAATTCTTTGCGCTCATTGGCCACGGCGAATTCCCGGACAACTGCCCCGTTTGCAAGGAAAGCCTTGAAGGCGAATAAGGTACGATAGAAAGATCGCTTCGCCGTGCTTTGGCGTTGATATGACCTACACGGGCCTGCCGTTTCGAAAGAGCGTCAGGCTCGTTGTCATTTTGTGGAGGTAGCTCTGCTGACCGACCGGCCCGATCTCGCCGCTGGCAAATGCGCCGGCGAGCGGAAGCCCCGCTTGCCCCACATCGATGTGCCTCCCGCTCTTGGCTCTTTCGACGCCCGCCTGGGCGGGAGAAAACGCCCTGCTGATCGCTGACGCGTCGTGGCTTTGCTCACCAAAGAGGCGCGTGCCCCGGCGGATACATGTCATGACAAGCCCGGCGCCCGGCGGCGACTGGAGCTTCTGAACATCGAGCACCATCGCAAGATCTGCGCTGGCCGACTCGGCGTCACGGACATGAAGCTGAACGGTCTGACCGACCCGAAAGAAATCATCCGAGACGATCGCGCCGTTGGCCTGCTCGATACTCTCGACCTTGCGGATGAGAAAGTCACCCTGCCCAAAGCGCTCTTTGTACTCGTTGATCACCCGGCCGAGCAAAATCCCCTTGGTTAGCATCGCCCGTTTTTTGGGCGGCAATCCACGGACAGCATCACGGACAGTATCGACCGCCCGCCTGCCTGAGAGTTCGAGGATGATGTTGCCCTTGGCCTTGGTGACGAGCATGGTCGGGCCGATGGGCGCACAGCCTTGGCTGACGATGCCCTCGACGCCGAGCGAGCCGGAGATACTCAGCCCGATGCCGCCCGAGGTCATGATCTGGTCGTTAAGCCCGATGATGTTCTGGCCGGGCGCAGATCCCGACGAAGCAAGCCCCCCCACAACCGGCGCAGCCCGGCCTGCGGTGCTCATCGCCGGGAGCATCCGCACCAAGGGCACCGAGTACGGGTCCGCGAACATTATTGTGCAGACATGGTTCTGCTCGACGCGCATCGCCGGGGCATAGACCTCGCGGTACCAATCCGGCGTAGGGCGTTCGGGGACGCGTGGCAGGTCTCGCAATTGGAATGGGCGGGCTTGTGCGCCGGGCACCGAGGCGAGCAACAACGAGATCCCCGGGGCGTTCTCGATCTCGATCGGGCCCCCGATCACGCCCCAAGCGGACATCGAGACGAGGTGCTTTGCGCCGGTCAGGCGGGTGACCATCGAGACGATCTCGCGYGACCGCTCGACATGGTGGGCGGTGAAAAACAGAAATCCGAAGCCGGGGGTAC
Source organism: Phycisphaera sp. (assembly GCA_002732755.1). GTDB lineage: Bacteria > Planctomycetota > Phycisphaerae > Phycisphaerales > UBA1924. The sequence goes on along the minus strand of NVSP01000007.1, from coordinate 24,517 downwards.
GCTCGCCGAGCCGCTCCAGGGCGCGCTCTGAGACTTCTTTGGCAGCGGATGCAGAATCAGGCCGCACCGAAAGTGCAGCGGCGAATCTCGGAATACATGTTTCGTCAGCCGCATCCATGCCGAGGATGATAGAAGCCCGGTTCGCCCCGGAAGCACCAGGCTCAGTTTGACGGATCGCAACGAGCCCCTCGCGCGATCGAGGGAACCACTGCCCGATGGTGCTTTGCTCCATTCCTCACGGAAGGTGCTCGTGAATACGCGACCAGCCAAACAGAACCTTATAGACTCAGTCTAACTCAACGAAAGGATTTTCCGATGAGCAGCCAGAAGGCCTCGATCTCCAGAGCCGCCACGATCATGTTCCTGTACGCGGCACTCCTTGTAGCCTTTGGGGTCTTGGCGTACCTGATCGCGCCGCCCGGTGGCAACGCAATAACCGCGGTGATCGTCACCGGTGCGTGCGCACTCATTATGAGCACCATGGGCCTGATGACGCTGATGGTCCGATCCAAGCGGACGGTTGGCAAGATTGGCATCCATCTTGGGCTGATTTTCCCACTGATCTTCGCCGTCGCCTTTCTGATGCGTGCTGGCGCAGCGTACCGGGACTCGGGTGTCTACCGGTACTTTAACGACGCCTATGTCGCGGACATCGAAGACCGCAGCGCCGAAAACACGGCTGCCAACYGTGAATCGTTTCTGTCTGGCGCCAAGCCGGAGTTTGCTGCTGACATCCCCGAGGGCGACAAGGCTTATCTGGGGTTCATCCTGACGATGCTCTTTGGTGTCAGCGTGGCAGCGTTCATGTTTCTGCTGCTGAGTCGGCCTGAGTTGCCGCCAAAGCAAGCGGCCCCGGTGGTTGCCAAACCAAAGGCAACCGACTCAGCAAAGACGAAGACGGAACCGATTGACACAGAGCAGGCTGCAAAGTCTGAGTAGTAAAAAAGGAGAGACGGGCTAGAAGCCCGTCCCACCGAGAAATTGAAGATATCGGCCAGAACTTAGTTTGGTTTTTCGATCGAGTGGATCAGTTCAACCCTGATCGGTGTGATGATGCGCAGGTTGAGCCTCGGGTCGAGGTTTGGTGTGCCGATGACACCAATGGTCTCGCCGAGCATGCTTTCGAGGTTGATCTCATCGCTGGGCCGGAGGTAACCCAGTGTGCGTGGGGCCTCGGTTCCATCGACCGATTGGATGCGGAACATGCGTGGCAGGCGCTGGCCGTCGTAGACCGCGCTTGGGAGCAGGCGACCGACGACCGCGTAGGAGCGCTTGATCTCGAGCTCGCGGATCTGATCGACAAGTTCGCCCTCGCGGATTTGTGCAGCGTTGATCGCAGCGGCGTTGGACCTTGCGGCTTCCTGAACCCGCTGGCGGATCTTCAGCACCGATAGACGCTGGCGGAGCGCTGTGCGAAGGCCCGCGTTCTCGGCGCTGTCTGATGTTTCGTCGTACATGCGCTGGACCTCGGCGAGGAGCGGGCCGTACTCGGCTTCCTCAGCGGTCTGCTTCTGCACAGCGATAAAGAGCTCTTCGAGTTCCTCAATACTCTCGATTTTCAGCGGCGCGGGCTTTGGTGTTTCTGGCTCGGTGATTGCCAAGGTCTCAGCACCACCAGCGGACAGATCAGTCGCGGCTTCACTCGCATCGGTCGCGTTCTGAGCGACCTCGGTCATCTCGGCCTGGGCGTTGTCATCGACCATCGGTTCGATTAATGAATTATCGGCAGCGTCTATGGCTGCATCGTCGATCATGGTCGTGACATCTTCGGCTTGTTCCACGCCTGGGTCGGTTTGTGGGATCGCATCCGTGCCGGGATCGACCGCGGGCATGTCGTTGGCGAATGATTCAGACTCGGCTGAATCGGTGGACATATCGGACATGGGCAGGGTGCTGCCGGCAGCGTTCCACGCCTGGACCTCGGCGATCGTTGCTTCGCGCAGGAACTTGAGCCTGACATAGCCTCGGGCTTCTTCCGGTGCCTGGACCTGATAGCCAGCGAGTTCGCCGGATTGTTTGTTGGTGGCTTCGCCGGTGATGTTGAACTCGGTGCCACGGGGCATCGGCTCGGCTACGAGCTTGCTCCAGCTTCCCTTGGCGCCGGCGAGTGCGTTGTAGGCGATGAGCGAGTCGTCGCGGTTGAGCCGGAGCGTCTTGCCGTCAAAGGCGATGTCTGCGTATTCGATGCGGACGAAGGCCGAGGCGGTGCTCGGGTACTTGACGCGGGCCCAGCCGCTGGGGGTTTCGCCGTCCATGACGAGGATCGCGTTGGTGCGAAGCTCTGAGACCGGGTAGTACGCCATGCCCGCACCGCAGCGGACCATGGCCTGCTGGTTGGTGACGACCATGTGCGTCGGTTCGGTCTGTGTGACCTGGGACGAGATCTGAGCCGAGGCTTGCCCGACGAATATTCCGGGGCCAAAGCCAGCCACCGCACCCAAAACCACCACACCCATCACACCCATCACACCGTTAGTCATCTTGCCAATCATGCGAGCACGCTCCTCGTGTCGATACTGTTTTCCACCGGATWCCACCCGTCACCTGGGTACCGGTTGCAGCACGGCACAGCCAAGTGGCATAGTCTACGACACCCACTGGGCCAGTAGAGGTCTAAAGCTGAAGTTGGGCATGACAAAGGACACCTAGAAGATGGTTAGACCCTCTGCGCCCCCTTTTCTTGTGCGAATCTCGCCTGTCATTTGCGCAGGTCTTGCTCTTTCTGGCTGCACCGGTCCCATTATTGACCGCGACAGCAGCGTCCTGACCCGCTCGGTCATTGATGCTGTCCGCCGGGAGATGATCGAAGCCGAGCAGGCACCGGGCTATCTGCTGACCGAGCGGGATTCCTCGGTTGACAGCCTTGGCATCCCTGAAAAGCGCATGAACCAGCTCCGCGAGATGGGCGGGCACCAGTCTTACGACCGGGGCGCGTTCCCGATGGACCGCGACCTGCTCGGGGGCGAGCAGCGGCTGGTCGCCATCAATCTCCAGCGGGCCATCAGGTCCGCGACCGAACGCAACTCGCAGCTCCAGTTTGACAGGCTCCGCCCAGCGATCTCGGAGAGCCAACTCGTTGCAGCCGAGGCTGCGTTTGACTGGACATTCTTTGTCAACGGGCAATACCAGTCGATCGACCGCCCCCGCACGAGCACAACGTTCTTTGGTGNAGCATCCACCGTCTTTGATCAATCGGATCTCTCGACGGGTGTGCGTCGCCGACTCACCTCGGGCGGCTCGCTCACAATCGACACCTCGTGGTCATGGAATGACACCAGCACACCGGGGCTGACTGTTGTCCCAAACCCTGCCAACACGGTAACGATTGGCGCGCAGTTGACCCAGCCCTTGCTGCGCAACGCAGGCTCAGACTTTGCGCTCGCGTCGATCAGGCTCGCCAAGAACACCGAGCGTGATGAAGTTGCATTCCTTGAATCCAACATTATCAGCACCATCCGCCGGACCGAAGAATCGTACTGGACGCTCGTGCAGGCGCACCAGAACCTGCTGATCCAGCAACGGCTGCTCGAGCGCGGCATCGTGACCCGCGACATCATCATTAACCGTGGCAACCTCGACGTGACACAGGCGCAGATCGCCGACGCCCGAGCTGAGGTTGAGGGCCGAAAGGCGCAGATCATCCGAGCCCAACGGAATCTCCGCGCAGCCAGCGACACGCTCAAGGTGCTCATCAACGACCCGGAGCTGACGATCGGTTCCGAGGTCTTGCTGCTGCCCGCGGACATGGCGATTGATGAGCCGATCCGGTTTAGCCTTGTCGATGCGGTCACAACCGCGCTGACCGAACGCCCCGAGATTACGAGGGCGCTCATCTCGATCGATGACACCACGATCCGTAAGCAGGTCGCTCGCAATCAACTCCGGCCAAGACTCGATCTTGAAATCTCCGCCCGGTACGCCGACCTCAACACCGATGTGGGCGATGCCTACGGCGACATCTGGGAAGGCGACTTCATCGACTATGTCGTGGGCCTGACCTACGAGTACGCGATCGGCAACCGAGCCGCCAACAGCGAACTCCGGCGGCGTCAGCTCGAAAATATTCAGGCGGTCACCTCGTTTCAGAATACTGTTCAGCAGGTTGTACTCGATGTGAAGAACTCGATGCGGGATGTCGTGACGGGCTACCAGCTCATCGCCCAGACCCGCACCGCGCGGTTCGCTGCGACCGAAAATCTGCGTGCTTTCAAGGTCCAGATCGAGACGACCGAGGGCTACACCGCGTTCAATCTCGACCAACTTTTCTCGCGTCAGCAGGCTTTGGCGCTGGCCGAGGGCGAAGAGATCCAGGCGCTCGTCAACTACAACATCGCCATCGCTCGGCTGTACGCGTCGATTGGGCGTTCGCTCGAGCAGAACGGCATCGAGTTTGTGGTCCCAGAGTCCGCCGACGAGTAAGCCGTGATTACGCACGACATCAAGGCCGCTGCAACAGAACTCCGAGCCGGGGGCGTGGTCGCGTTCCCGACGGAAACGGTCTATGGGCTTGGTGCCGATGCGCTCGATACGGATGCAGTCCGCAAGGTTTTTAGCATCAAGGGCAGACCCGCCAACAACCCAATGATCGTTCATGTCAGCAGCATCGAGATGGCCAAACAACTCGTCACCGATTGGCCGAGCGAGGCGCAGCGGTTGGCGGATGCGTTCTGGCCCGGGCCGATGACCATCGTGCTTGCCAAGTCTGACTTGGTGCCGAGCATCGTCACCGGCCACGGCGAAACCGTAGCGATCAGGATGCCCAATCACAAGATCACGCTGGAACTCATCGAATCGTTCGGCGGCCCGATCGTCGGACCGAGCGCCAACGCATCGGGGACAATCTCCCCAACCGTTGCTGCGCATGTCGAGGAATCGCTAGGCGATCAGATCACCATCCTCGACGGCGGGCCATGCATACGCGGGATCGAATCGACCGTCGTTCGGCTCGAACACGGCAAAGCCTCGTTGCTCCGGCCCGGCGTGATCGGCAGTGAAGAGATCGCCCGRATTGTGCCCATYGCRRGTAYAGATSTTGCMGMMGRYYYKSAKKCMSMRMWGCSAKSSSSCRKKSTYYKSRYMRWSSAMKAYRYRSSMRRWRSWCYGRYRSRKCKTGTCGATCAARTYGATNNGCAMATGCNNTCAMGCYGGGCACKGTTGTGATCTCGATNGNWTGCGAGNRWMSAAGKGNGMCWRKCTCATYCMRATGCCAWCRGATGCAGCGGGGTATGCGGCCAGGCTTTACGCGGCGCTGCATGAAGCGGACACAATGCGGGCGGATCTCATCTTGATCGAAAGGCCAACGGGAAAAGGGCCGATCTGGGATGCGGTGCGGGACCGACTTCGCCGGGCCTCGGCATCAAGCTGAGACGCTTGGCGGGCTATGGTTCCAAGGAACARCACAACCACACGAACGAGGCCAAAGAATGTCCGACAAATTGCAGATCGCATTGGCAGAMGGTGACGGCATCGRCYCCGAGATCACGAAGGCTTGCCTTGCGGTCTTTGCGGCGGCGGGCTGCCTTGAGCACCTCGACTTCGTGCSCGTCGARATGGGCAARAGCGTCTTTGAYGCCGGCGACACGCGGGGCATGACCGACGCGGCGATCGACACYATCGAAMACCTYGGCCTGCTCTACAAAGGACCGATGGGCACACCTTCGGGAGGCGGCGGCAAGTCGATCAATGTCACGCTCCGCAAGACACTCGGCGCGTTTGCAAACCTACGCCACTTCCAGAGCTTGCCCGGTGTTGAGACTGTCTACAGCCARRSRKRMKYGYYGKWKGATTTTTATGTGGTGCGCGAGAATGTCGAGGACACCTACGGCGGGGTCGAGTACCGGCTGACCAACGATGTTGTCGATTGCAAGCGCATCATCACCGCGCCGGGATGCGATCAGATACACCGGTACGCATTCCAGGCGGCAAAGACGCTCGGGATCGATCACATCACATGTGGCCACAAAGCTAACATTATGAAAATGTCCGATGGGATGTTCCTCGATCGGTTCCACAAGATGGCGCGCGACTACCCGGACATCAAGACCGAAGACGTTATCATTGATGCGCTCTGCATGAACCTTGTGCTCCGGCCCCAGCAGTACAAGATGATCGTGCTGACCAACTTGCAGGGCGATATCGTCAGCGATTTGGCGGCGGGGCTTGTCGGCGGGCTGGGCTTTGCGCCATCGGCGAACATCGGCGAGAAAATCTCGATCTTTGAAGCTGTCCACGGCACAGCCCCGGACATCGCCGGCCAGAACAAGGCAAACCCGACGAGCCTCCTGCTCTCGGGGCTTATCATGCTCCGGCATGTCGGCATGAAAAAGCAGGCGGCGATCATCGAGAACGCGCTGCTCTACACGCTCGAATCCGGCGTTCACACTGGCGATGTCCGCGGCGAAAAAGAACCCGTCGGCACGACCGAGTTTGCAGAAGCGATCGCCGGCAACCTTGGCAAGAACCCGAGCGAGCGGTATGTGCGTCCTGTGCCAAGCGAGGACACGCCAGACTTTGTGCCGCAGGAACGCCCACGGATCAACCGGGTGATACGCACAAACGAGACGGTTCAGAGCACGGTCTGCGGCTGCGATATCTACATCGAAACGCTGCAAGCGCCGCACGACATCGCGCAGAAGTTGGAACTGATCTGCGAGAACTCACCGTTCAAACTGACGATGATGTCAAGCCGCGGCACGCAGGTCTGGCCGACGGGGTCGGTGTACACGGAAGTGGTGGACTACTACCGSGSWYRATKYGWWTWKMRCGATCGACACATGATCGGCAGGATCGGTCAGCAGCCGCCGATCTTCTTGTTCGAGAAGGKCGCCGAGAAGTTTGATGTGACGAACTTCCAATTGCTTAAAGAGTTTGAGGGCAAGCGTGGGTATTCGCTGGCGCAGGGGCAGTAGCTGGCTGGGCCAGCCGACAGCCCGGCTCGGCATGCAGATAAACAGACCCCAATATCTTTACTTCAATTTTTATACTTTTGATGGAACAGTTCGAACCTGTCCCCGTTTATGTGTACGAGAGATCACCCGGTGCGTGTCGCGTGCGGGGGCGTATTTGTTAAATACGGCCGGGTGGCAGTCAGAAATCGAATCTCGAAGAGGATAATATATGTCTCGTATTTTTACTAAGCTTGGTATGCTCGGAGTAACCTTGGTTGCTGGTGCCGCTGTGGGCCAGGTAGATGGCGATATTCAGGTCAGCGTAACCAACGAAGGCAACAGCGACTTTTTCTTGACGCCTACATGGTTTGCATTCCAGGACGGGAGCTTTGACTTCTTTGATGTTGGCTCTCCCGCGTCGGCATCGCTCGAGGCCATCGCAGAAGATGGGGTCGTAGATGGTCTTGTAAACGACTTTATGAACTCGGGTGTGCCGGGCAATATTCAGGGTGTTGCGGCCAACGCAGACGGCTTTGGCGGTGCGCCAGTCATCGACCCGGGCGAAACCGCAACCGCGTTCGTAACGCCGATCAACACGGCGGGATATCAGTACTTCAGCTTTGCATCGATGCTCATCCCGACCAACGACACATTCATCGGCAACGACAACCCCCTCGCATACCGCGTATTCGATGACAACGGCGACATCCTCGGTGCCGGGGGCGTGGTCACTATTCAGATTTTTGGTGCCGATCTTTGGGATGCAGGCACCGAGGTCAACGATGGACTCGGGGCCCCATTCTCGGTTGCGGGCGGCACAGCCACTGATGAGTTTGGTGTTGTGACAAGCGGCCCAGATCTTTCCGCGTACATTGGACTCGATACGCCAGCCGGTACAACAATTTTAAATACAATCGATTCGGGTGAATTGCTTGCGACGATCCAAATCTCGATAGTTCCTGCGCCGAGCACCGCCGCGATACTCGGCCTTGCAGGTCTTGGCATGATGCGCCGCAAACGATAAACACAACCACGCCAGATTCTCCTCTGGGTATAGCACAAGCCCGTCGCTAAATGCGGCGGGCTTGTATATTTGCACAACCAATCATTCTCAGTCCTGCCGCAACATTTTGTCGATCTTCCCGCCGCGGTCGATGAGGATTTCGTCGGCTTCGCCGAGGAACAGGCCGTGGTCGATGACGCCGGGGATGTCGTTGAGGTGGGCGGCGAGTTCTTCGACGCAGTGGTCTGGTGTGAGTGAGACATCGAGGATGAGGTTGTCGTTGTCGGTGACAAAGAGGTCGCCGTCGAAGTTACGGCGGCAGATGCCGTTCAGCCCGACGGCGCGGAGCGAGGCTCGGGTGCTTGCCAATCCGAACGCCATGACGGCGACCGAAAGCGATGAGTTCTCGCCGAGGGTATCAACGAACTTTGCACCATCGATCATGAAAACCCGGCGTTTGCTGGCCCACGCGATGATGCGTTCGCGGGTCATCGCCCCGCCCGAGCCTTTGAGCATGCGGAGCTTGGAGTCGACCTCGTCTGCGCCATCGAAGAGATAGTCCACTTCTTCGACGAGTGCGAAATCTACAACTTTAAGCTCGAGTTCGCGGGCGAGTTGTTCGGTGGCTTTGCTGCATGCGATGCACTCGATTTTGAGGTCTTCGCTTCGGATGCGTTCGGCGAGTGCGCGCACGCCCCGGCGGGCGGTGCGCCCGGTGCCAAGGCCAACGAGCATGCCCGATTGGATCGGGGCGACAGCAGTTTCTGCCAGTTGATCGACGACTTGCTGCTCACTCAAAGCGAATCCCCTGTGCGAGCCGGAGCTCTGTTCCAAAGTTGATGGTGCAAGTCTGGCGGCGCATGTACGCCTTCCAACTGTCGCTGCCGGCTTCGCGTCCGCCGCCGGTGTCTTTCTCACCGCCGAACGCGCCACCGATTTCGGCGCCCGATGTCCCGAGGTTGACATACGCCAGGCCGCAGTCGCTACCCGAGCCGTCGACATTGAGGAACTTTTCGGTGGTGTTGATCGAGCCGGAGAAGATGGCGCTCGAAAGGCCCTGAACGACGCTGTTCTGCAAATCGATTGCTTCGTCGATATCATCGAAGGTGAAGACATAGAGAATCGGTGCAAAGGTCTCGTCCATCGCAATGGGAAGCTCGTTGGACGGGGGCGCTTTGATGATCGTCGGCTCAACGAACCAGCCGCCAAGGCCCTCGGGCTTGGCGACCTTGCCCCCGACGAGCACCTCGCCGCCCTGTGATTTGGCTTGCTCAACGGCGCTGACWAAGGCATCGACCGTCCGCTGACCGATCACCGGCCCGACGAGCGTGCCCTCGGCGAGCGGGTCGCCGATTTTGATCGTCTGGTACGCGCGGACCATCTGGCCCAGTAGTTTGTCGGCGATGTCTTTGTGCGCGATAAGCCTGCGTGAACTTGTGCATCGCTGGCCGGCGGTACCGACCGAGCCAAACACCGTAGATTTGGCTGCAAGATCGAGGTCCGCGTCTTTGTCGACGATGACGGCGTTGTTGCCGCCGAGTTCGAGCAGGCACTTTCCGAGCCGGCCCGCGACAACCTGGCTGACATGGCGGCCCATGTTGCAACTGCCGGTCGCGCTGATAAGAGGAATGCGTTTGTCGGCGATCATGCGTTCGCCGATCTCATCGTCGGTACCGATGACGAGCTTGAAGATGCCGGGGTGGCCCATGTCGGTGGCGACACGGTCGGCGATCGCGTTGGTCGCCAACGCGGTGAGCGGTGCGAGGAGTGAGGGTTTCCAGATCGTGACATCACCACAGATCGCCGCGAGCATCGCGTTCCATCCCCAGACGGCGTTTGGAAAGTTGAACGCGGTGATGACGCCTACGAGACCGAGCGGGAGCCACTGCTCCATCATGCGGTGTTGCGGCCGTTCGCTTGGAACCGTCCGGCCCCCCACCATGCGCGACAGGCCCACGGCGTAGTCTGCGATGTCGATCGACTCCTGCACCTCGCCGATGCCCTCGGCGCGGATCTTGCCGACTTCCATGCTTTCAATTTCGCCCAATGGTTCGAGCAATCGGCGCATCTCGTTGCCGATGTTGCGGACGACTTCGCCTCGCACGGGCGCGGGCACAGCGCGCCAGCGTTTGAATGCTTCTTGTGCTTCGACGATTGTTTGTTCGTAAGACTCAGCGGTGTCGAGCCGAACGCCGGCGATCGGTTCGCCTGTCGCTGGGTTGAAGCTGACAACGATCCCGCCCTCGAGGCCTTCGCGTCCTGTCACGCCAGCGATGTAGCGAGGGTCTTGCTCGAGGTTCAAATCTGGGTGTGGTTTGTGCATCCCCCGATCGTAGGCGTGTTCTCAGCTTGCCTGTGACCTCGGCAGGTCACGCAAGAACTCAATAAGGCGTTCTCTGGCGGGGCTTGCCGCGTCGCGCACATAGGCCCCGCTCAGGGCGCACCCAACGGCGAGGCATTCGTCGAGACCGAGTCCAAGGTCTTGCGCCAGCGCGAACCCGCCGTTGAAATGATCGCCCGCGCCGGTCGAGATTTTGGGCTTGACAGTGAACGGTCCCTCGAACCACGCGGAACCGTTTGCATCGGCAGCCGCTGCGCCTTCGCGCGGGTGGACAACGCAGCAGGCGATCCCGAGGCTTTCGCGGATCGAAGCCGCGGCGTGCTGCATCGCCGACCCGAGCGATTGGTTGCCGGGGCCTTCGTAAATATCAACGCCAAGAACGCGCCCCATCCGTTCCGCTTCTGATTGATTCAGACCCAAAGTCAGATTCACATGCGCGTTGAGTTCGGTCAGAAACCCAGCGGCTCGGCGGACATCTTCATCCGTTCGCTTTGCCGGGTCGCACAGGTCAACAAACATCTTCCGCGGTGTTTCACCGCTGAGCGTTGGCAACACCTCGTCTATCAACCCTCGCCAGATCCCTTCGACACCTTGGAGCATGACCCAGTTAACGATGCCGATCGTGCTTGCGCGTTCGAAGATGCTGCGGAGTTGGTCAAGCCCGACAATGTCTTTGAGCAACTCCCAGCACACCGCCTGTACGCTCTCGGTTTTGCCGAGCATGAGTTTGCCATCGTCGAACTCGAGCGCATCGGTTTTGGCCGCAGCCGCGACCGGGTACACCGCGGCACACCGATCCGCCAAGGGTTGGTAGATCGGGTGCAGGTTCGTCGGTGAATCCCCCCTGCCAACAGCACCGATATAGGTCACCGAAGCGCCAAGGCTCGCCATTGCGGATGCGAGGAGCGGGCCGTTGCCGCCGAAGCGCCGCTCGACGACATGCATTTCTAAGTTCGTGCTCTTGCCCGCGGCTGCGGCGCACCGATCGGCAAAGCCGGTGATCGTGGTGACGGGCAGGAAGTCATCTGGCTGCATTGAGTGACGGCGGTCGACGACGCGGATGATCGAATCGATAAAGCCGTCGAAACCGACGACGGCGTTGATGGCGCTGAGCCGATCGGGTGGTGTAGCCGCGAACTTGGCGGCGGCTGACTCGGCGATCGTTCTTCTGTCGCGTGTTTGCATAGCCAATGGTACAGCGGGCTCGACTACAGTTTCGGCATGGACCCCCTGCTTGACCGGCCGATCGTGCTGGCGACCGCCAATCCGAAGAAGATCCGCGAGCTGCGAGCCATCTTTGCCGAGGTTGGGCTGGAGATCGAATCGCTCGCGGACCTTGGTATAGAAACGACCGAGCCGGACGAGATCGGGACGACCTTTCTTGAGAACGCGACGATCAAGGCGCTTGGATACGCCGAGCAAACCGGGCGTGTGTGTTTGGCAGATGACTCGGGGCTTGTGGTCGATGCGCTCGGCGGAGCGCCGGGCGTGATCTCGAGTCACTACTGCACCGATGGCATCGAGCAAGGCAYGAGCCGAGACGAGCGGGATCAGGCGAACAATGAGAAACTGATGCGCGAGCTTGAAGGGGTTGAGCTTGCAGAAAGGTCAGCGAGGTTTGAGTGTGTGATGGTGCTTGCGGAACCATTCATTCCCCAACCTCCCAGTGGCGGAGGCGTCCAGCCTCCGATTCCCCTCCCCCGTGGGGGCGGCGTCCCGCCGCCCAAGGCATTCATAAAACGCAAATCTGGCAACCTCCCCCATTGGCGGCTATCCGATTCAACCTATCTCGTCACATTCCGGTTGCTCTCGGGTGAACTCAACCAACACGAACGCCAAATTGTTTCTGATGCTTGTATGTTTCAGCACCCTGACAAAGCAGTCGTACATATCGCGACGGTCATGCCGGACCATGTTCACATGCTCGTTCGACCTGTCAACGGTGCCGATCTTTCCCATGTGCTGCACAGCATTAAGAGCTTTACATCACATCAAATCAATGCGGTACGGGGTACTACAGGCAGGCTTTGGCAGCGCGAGTCCTACGACAGAATCATGCGTAGCGAAGACGAGGCCACCGAAGCGATTGCATATATCGAGATGAACCCAGTACGGGCAGGGCTTGTTGTGAGGCCTGGTCAGTATCGGTGGACGGTGCGTGGGGATGGGCGGCGAGACGCCACCCCCACGGAAGACGGGGATGGGCGGCGGGACGCCGCCCCCACGGGAAGAGGAGTAGTTGCCCAGTCGCGCGGCACATTTGAGGGCATCATCGGTTTGCCGGGGGATGTGCCTCGGGGCGGGCAGGGGTTTGGGTATGACCCGTTGTTTCTTGTGGCTCCCGAGCACACGACTTCGAGCGCTGAGTTGGCGCCAGAACTCAAGAACTCACTGAGCCATCGGGGCCAAGCGGCTCGGGCGATGGCGAAGATGATCGTTGCGATGCGATAAAAAAACACCCGCCGATGTGCGACGGGTGCTTGGATTTGTATTTACGAATGCCGGCTCTTACTTCTCTTCGTCTTTGACGGTGAAGTCTGCATCGATGACATCATCGTCGCTGCCGGTCTCTGGCCCAACATCACCCGCGGGTGCGGCTTGCTGCTCAGCGGCGGCTTGCTCGTAGACAACCTTGCCCAGTTCCTGTGATGTCGTTTCGAGCTCTTTCAGAGCCGCTTCGATCGCATCCTTGTCGTCGGTCTTAAGCTTGTCTTCGAGGTTGCTGATCGCCGATTCGACAGAGCTACGGACCTCGGCGGAAACTTTTTCGCCGTGCTCTTCGACGCTCTTTCTGATACTCGTCACAAAGCCCTCGGCGCGGTTCTTGAGGTCAACGACTTCACGCCGCTTCTTGTCTTCCTCGGCGTGCGCTTCGGCGTCGGCCTTCATTTTGTCGATCTCGGAATCGGACAAGCCGCCCGAGTTGGTAATGTCGATCTTGCTGGATTTGCTGGTCGCCTTGTCGGTCGCGGTGACCTTGAGGATGCCGTTGGCGTCGATGGCAAACTCGACCTCGATCTGCGGCGTTCCTCGCTGCGAGGGCGGGATGTCCGCAAGCTCAAACTGACCGAGCGTGCGATTGTCCTTGGCGAAGTCGCGCTCGCCCTGCAAGACATGGATCTGCACGCTGGTCTGGTTGTCGGCTGCGGTCGAGAAAGTTTCCTTCTTTGAGGTCGGGATGGTCGTGTTGCGYYCGATGAGMTTGGTCATCACGCCGCCCTGGGTTTCAACACCAAGACTCAGCGGGGTCACATCGAGCAGCAGCACATCCTTAACATCGCCCTGCAAGACGCCGCCCTGGATCGCAGCGCCGATGGCGACGACCTCGTCGGGGTTGACGCTCTTGTTGGGGTCTTTGCCGAAGATTGCCTTGGCCATCTCCTGCACCTTTGGGATGCGGGTTGAGCCCCCGACGAGGACGATCTCATCGATCTTGCTCGCGTCGATCTTGGCATCACGGATGGCAGACTCGCAAGGCCCGCGGAGACGGTCGAACAGATCCGAGCACAGATCCTCGAACTTGCTCCGGGTGAGCGTGAACTGGAGGTGCTTCGGGCCGTTCTGGTCGGCGGTGATGAAGGGCAGGTTGATCGTGGTCTCCATCATGGTGGAGAGTTCGGTCTTGGCTTTCTCTGCCGATTCTTTGAGCCGCTGCATCGCCATCGCATCATTTGAGAGATCGATGCCTTCTTGCTTTTTGAATTCTGAGACGAAGTGATTCATGAGACGTTGGTCCCAGTCGTCGCCGCCGAGATGCGTGTCGCCGTTGGTGCTGAGCACCTCGAAGACACCGTCGCCGACATCGAGGATGGAGACATCGAATGTGCCGCCGCCGAGGTCAAAGACCGCGATTTTTTCGTTGGTCTTTTTGTCGAGTCCGTAGGCGAGCGCCGCAGCCGTTGGCTCGTTGATGATGCGCTCGACCTTGAGTCCCGCGATCTCGCCGGCGTCCTTGGTTGCTTGCCGCTGCGCATCGTTGAAGTACGCGGGGACCGTGATGACCGCGCGGTCGACGGTCTCGCCGAGGTAGTCCTCTGCGATCTTTTTAAGCTCCTGGAGCAAGAAGGCGGAGAGCTGCTGGGGCGTGTATTCCTTGTCCTTGACGCGGATGGTGACAAAGTCGCTGTCCATGCCGTGGACGATTTCGTAAGGCACACCCTTCTCTTCTTCTTTGATCTCGCTGGCGCGCCGGCCCATGAACCGCTTCATCGAGTAGATGGTGTTCTTTGGGTTGGTGACCTGCTGGTGCTTTGCGGGCTGGCCGATGAGGCGTTCGCCCTTGTCGGTGAACGCGACGACCGATGGCGTGGTCCGGTTGCCCGAGCTGTTGATGAGGACCTTCGGGTCGCCGCCTTCCATGAGCGCGACAACAGAGTTTGTGGTGCCTAGGTCGATGCCGATGATKTKSKWCWKKSKRYWYWYYKCCKWGKWSSYCWYRSCGRGYSKSWSMSCWKMRGMGGAYKYRAYKSSGGYSSCMRCMSCKRAKKCGRTGTTTCGGGGCCAGCAACGCCCATTTTGACCGCCCGATCGGCGACCCGCTGCCCCGCTTCTGCCGATCTGGCAGCCGGTGATTGACATGAAAAGACCACCTTGGCATACGCCTTGGTGGTCAGGGAGAAACCCGGGAATCAGCAGCCGGAGCCGCGCGAATCAGCCTTTGGCATGCTTTGGCTTCTTGTTGTTCCAGAGCTTGAAGCCGCGATAGATCGAGCAGAGGAACACCAAGCCAGAAGCCGCCGTCACGATGACCATCTCCGAGCTTGGAACCTCCATGACGAGGCTCGCCGCCCCAGCGATCCAGAGGCCGGCCCACGCGATCAGGATCATCGAACCCAGCCGACGCATGCCCGAGGCCGGCGAAAGCGACATCCCAAGACCCGCAAGAATTGCAAGCGCCTGAGCGCCCGCGATGACCGCACCAAGTTGGCCCTGGTAGTGCAGCCCAAACGCCGGGAAGCTGAGTTCGCCCATCCGGGCGCTAAAGAACTCAGCCATGCCACCCTTGTAGACCTGTTCCGCAAAAATGATGCACTTTGACGCAGTTCCRAGAGCAAAGACCCAGACAACCGCCGAGATCGCCATCCCGATCACGCCGTTGCTGATCTTCTTCCGCACGCCGACTTTCTTGGCATCGTCGTGTGAGTTGCTGCCGAGCCCAAAGCTCGGGCGTCCACTGGTAGCGATCGACATGGGTTGCTCCTGTTCCACTTGGCCCGGTCCTTCCCCGGAACCGGCATCCTCATACATCGGATTCCAACAGCCCGAGATCGCCCGTAAGGGTGTGCAATTGGCAAAGTTAGAGCGACCTCGCCGACCTATACCGCCTGTTCGGGCTGGATAGAGGCCGAGAATGCGCATCCGGCACAGCCTGAGCCTATTATGTTTTCAAGAATCATTGAAAACACGCGGGACCATTTTGCCATGACAACGCTCCAAACCGCCTCAACAACGCCAGCCAACCCGGGCCAAGCCGACCCGGCTCTCGAAGCGATCCGCCAGAAGCTCCTCGTTGGTATTCGCCTCACGCTCGACGACGGCGAGATCCTCTACAGCACTCCCGACATCTGGACCGTCTGCGAGCTTGCCAACCTCATCCGCGATCGGCTCCACCCAGGCATCGCCTACTACAACATCAACCGCCACCTCAACTACTCAAATGTCTGCGCACTCAGTTGTAAGTTTTGTGAATTTTACAGAAAAAAAGACCAAGACGGCGCGTACACGCGTGACCTTGACTACATCCGCAAGGAAGCCAAGTCCGCCATCGAAAGCGGCGCAACCGAAATGCACATCGTCGGCGGCCTGCACCCCTACCTCCCCTGGGACTACTACCCCGACATGCTCCGCGCCATCCGCGAAGAGGTCATCAGCGCCAAGAGCCAACTGCACATCAAGGCGTTCACCGCGGTCGAGATCGTTCACCTTGCCAAGATCGCAAAGAAGTACAAACGCGATGACCGCAAGGCCGGCATCCGCTGGGTGCTCGAACAACTCAAAGACGCGGGCCTCGGCTCGCTGCCCGGCGGCGGCGCGGAAGTCTTCGACGACCGYGTCCAYGACGAAGCMTTCAAAGGCAAGATCAAATCMGACGCWTGGMTCGATGTCCACACCATCGCSCACGAACTSGGGCTYAAYACCAACTGCACSATTCTCTACGGCCACATCGAGCAGCGCACCGAACGACTCATCCACATGGACATGCTCCGCCGAGCCCAAGACCAGGCCCTCCACCGCATCGGCTACACGGGCGAAGCAAACTGGCAGCAATACTCAGGCACCTACCCGGCAACGGCCGACATCGATGCCCCCGCGATCACACTGACACGCGATGGTATTAAGCTGCCAACCCCTTCCCCGGTAGCCCAGCTCTCCGAGCTGGGTCTTGAAGGCACAAAGCAAAAWAAAAATCCCAGCTCGGAGATCTGGGCCACCAAAGACACCGAAGACATCAAAGGCGGGTACTTCCAGACCATCATCCCGCTGCCATTCTTTCCCGATGGCTCCGAACTCGAGCACCTCTACGGCCCATCGGGTCTTGAAAACCTCCGCACGCTCGCTGTCGCCCGGCTCATGCTCGACAACTTCCCGCACGCCAAAAGCTTCTGGATCATGCAGACCCTACCGATGAGCCAACTCATGCTCAAAGCCGGTGCCGACGACATCGACGGCACGGTCGTCTGGTACGACATCACCAAAGTCGGCGGCCAGAGCACGCACCAAGAAACAACGGTGTGGGATCTTGAAAGAGCGATCCGCGAGGCGGGGTATGAGCCGGTGGAGAGGGACACGCTGTATCGGAGGGTTGAGCGGGAAGGGAAGAATTGGAACCTTGCAGACTAATTCCTCCGTCGTAGGGGTGGCGTCCCGCCGCCCTCTTCGGCGTCAACCGGAGACTAAGGGCGGCGGGACGCCACCCCTACGGGTTCGGGTTATTCGTTTTCGCCCTCTGCCGCCGCGGCGACATGATCCGCAGGCAATTCCATCGACTCATCCCTTGCCCGCTTCTTCAGCTTTGATGTGATGATGTGCTGGACGACCAGCATCGTGACGGCACCCATCACCGCCATGCCGCCGGCGATCCATTGGGATGTTTCGAGCACCTCGCCGAACCAGWTGTAKGACAGGATCGCCACGCAGAATGGTTGGAGCTGGATCACGCCRGTCGAGACGGCGACGCCSAGCCTTGCGATACTGATGTAGTACAGCACATGCCCGGCGGCGATGCCGATGATYGCCGAGATYAGCAGCCACATGAWYTGSTYRKCKGGYAKKKCCAKMGCGRWGAWGCCRYMMTWRTCRCCRAAKATGAGCATGAGGATGATCATGTTCGCTGCGGTGTACTGGCTGATCGCGGCGAACGAATAGATCGGGCTCATGCCGACCATGAAGTACCGGACCGCCAGCGCATAACACGCGAACCCAGCGCCGGCGGCCAGCGCAAGCAGCACGCCCGTCGTATTGGCTTTGGCACCGAAGTCGCCGTCAAACAGAATCGTGCCCGCGGTGCCCAACACAACGAGCAGAAGCCCGACGAGGAACGCGGGTTTCTTAATAACCATGCGTTCGATCGGGAACAGGATCGCAGCACCGAACGCGACGACGACCATCTGGGCTCGCAGGCCAAAGGTGAGCAGACCGGGGTCGATTTTGTAGTGCGCCCAGGTGAAAGCGATCTGGCTCACGCTGTTGATCGCGCTTGGGACGAGGGCCGCGATGAAGAGCTTTGGCGGGAGTTTGCCTTTTTTGACGCCGTAGATGAGTAGCGGCGCCCAGATGAGCGCGCTAAAGCCGTAGCGCCAGCCGTTGCTGGTCCACGGGTCGATCAGAYGCGAGAAGTGTTTGATAAAGAGAGGCGTGACGGACCACCCGACGAGCGTGAGGATGACGGTCGTCAAGCCAAGGACCAAGTTCCGGCGGCTGTGGTCTGTTGTAAGTGATGCGGGTTTGGTCACCGCTGAGCGTAGGACTCTGAATCAGGGGAGCCRGTGGTACAGCCKGCAAGCAGACCGCGCGGTCCGTCATCGTTATTGCTGCGCAGTTGGCATATGGGAGTGATTTGGGCGTGCGATTGAGCCGYTGATGACAACGGAATAGCCCAGACAAAAGCTCGATCCGGAGACCGAAGACGTGACCAGGCCAACACAGCAACAGACCAAAGCCCGCAAGACCGGCCAGGCCGACTCGATCGCCGAGAGCAAGCTCGATCGCGTCAAGCTGATCGCCAAAGAAGCGCTTGATATCTTGGGCGAAGAGTCGCCCGATTCGCTGCGCAAGGCGCACTCCAAGGCCATCGTTGACTACAACGACCAGATCACCAACCTCGAGCACCGCCTCAAGGGGGCAGCCGAGCAGGTCAAATCGGTCGAGGGCGAACTGCGCCACTCGACCCGTTTGGCATCGGATCGATTGGAAGAAGCAGAGCGTGTGTGGGATGTTGCCGCCGAGCAATCGCAGCAGCTCAAGTCAAAGCAAGCCGACCTTGACGAACAGGTCAAGATCAGCAGTTCACAGAGCGAGACGATCTCTAAGCTCAAGCACACAATCACAGAATCCGGCGAAGCCGCGAGCGAACTCCAAGACAAGCTGACGACCGAAATTGCATCGACAACCGAGCAGCGCGATGAGGCGTTGTCACAGTATGAGCACGCCCAGAGCCAGCTCGTACACATCCGTGACGAACTCGCCGAACGCTCGGCCCGGCTTTCAGAAACCCAGGCCGCGGTCACGATCGCACGCGAACAGATCGCCGAGATCGAAACCAGCGCCGAGATCAGCTTGGCCCGAATAGAAGAACTCGAGAGTCTCAACATCGATCTCGCTGAAGCACTCGATGCACTCAAAGAATCCGAAGCGGATGCCCAGACCCAGCTCAACACGGCGCGCAGCGAAATGGCGGAACTCACCGGCAAGCTCGCAAGCCGCGACCAGACCATCGCCAAGCTTTCCGAGCAGGTCAACACACAGGCAACCGCAACTCACACGACCGAGACGGCTCCGATTCCTGTACAAGCAGATCAACCGGAAGATCAGACGCAGCTCCAAGCCGAGCTTGATGCGCGCACCACCGAAGCCGCATACATGGCCGAACAGATGGAGCGCGCCGACGATCGGGCAAAGAGCTACCGCGACCGGATGGAGCACGCCGAGCTTTCGCTTGAAAAGGCGCACTCGATCGTGATGCGGGCACGCCGACGCGCGAGCCTGCGGACCCAGCAGTACTCCGACACGATCGAGGCGATGTCCGCCCTGCACGTCCGCTACGATGTGCTCAAGGGCGAACTCCGCAAAGCCGAGTCGATGGCGAGCCGACACCTGCTCATCGGGCGTCTCAGCGGCGGTGCCGCGATCACGGCAGCAGTTCTGGCGCTAATCTCGGCGTTCTAAGCACAACCGACACCAGCAGCCCCGCGGCCCCCCTATTCTCTCCAGTTGGACACCCCCACTTCCTAGGCGTGACCATCGGAGGATTGTCGTGTCCAAAGGCCTGCGAAATGTTGTTTATGACCATCTCTGCGAGCAATTGCTCCGAGGCGATCTCCGCGCCGGCAACCGGGTCTGCGAACTGACGGTCGCCAAAGAAACAGGCGTCAGCCGGAGTCCAGTGCGAGAAGCAATCGGCCAGTTGCGATCTGAAGGTGTATTGGATCATGTGGCGGGCTACGGCGCATTCGTCAAAAGCCCGACCCGCGAAGAACTCGACGAAGCCTTCCAGGTCCGCGAATGGCTCGAGTGCGAAGCCATCCACGCGCTCGCCTCGATGAAAATCCGCCCTTCGCTCGAACTCGCCCGCAGCGGGTGCGACAAGATGCTGGAGATGCTCAAGGCCGACCAAACCAGCGAGGGCAGCGACGAGATCACCGCGTCGGCGTACGACCTGCTCGAACGCCTTGATCGCGACTTTCACGCCGCGATGCTCCACGCCGCGGGCAACCGCCGGGTGGTCAAGATCATCAACGACAACCGGCTCCTGATCCACGCGACGGCGTGCAGGCCAAGCCCGCTGACGCACGACAAGCTCAGCGAGATCTTCAGCGACCACGATGTCATCCTCCGCACCGTCGAGCGGGGCGAAGCCGACCGTGCGCGGGATCTGATGCTCGATCATGTCCGCTGGGCGCACACCGAAACGATGCGCGTCTACGACGAACTGGCAGCCCTCGCTGAGGAAGACGAGCACCCGGCGGATGTTGCCCGAAGAATCGGTGTGGGCTATCGCAAGCGTGCGTCGATGTAAGCATTCATGGACCCCGTCTTACAAGCTGTGATGATCTCGGGCATCGGCCTTATCGCCGGCGTGATCGGCGGGCTGACGGGCCTTGGTGGCTCGATCATCATGCTGCCGGGCCTTGCGATCCTGATCGGTTTCAACGACGAATCGCACGCCGAGCAGCACACCTACCAGGCGGCAGCGATGGCGGTGAACTTTCTGGTCGCGGTCCCTGCGATCTGGAGGCACACCCACGCCGGCACGGTGCGCAAAAAACTGCTCATCAGGCTGCTGCCCCCCGCGGTCCTGTTCATCATCGTCGGCGTGCTCGCGTCGGACCAGATCGCGGGCGATTCGCTTGTCAAAATCCTCGCTGGGGTCATCGTTGTCATGGTGCTCGTCGGCGAACTCGGGCGGATGCTCAATAAAGCACAAAAAAACCCGCTCGACGATGACGAGCGAATCCGAAAATCAACACCCGCGATTGTGGGCACGGGAATCGCCACCGGCTTTCTTGCGGGCTTGCTCGGGATCGGTGGCGGGGTCATCACCGTCGTCTCGCTGCAATCGCTCGGCAAGATCCAGATCAAGCAGGCCATCGCTGCAAGCACAGCCGCGATGTGCCTGATGGCGCCTGTCGGCTCGACGCTCAAAATGATCAACCTCGATCAACACGGCCAACACGCGATGGACGCCATCAAACTCATCGGCCTGCTCGGCCCGTCGGCGGTCATCGGCTCACTCATCGGATCGTCGCTCGTCCACAAGCTGCCGATCAACTATGTCAGGCCGATCGTTTCGATTGTCCTGCTGATCGCGGCGGCAAGGCTTGGCGGCCTCCTGAGCTTCTAGAGCAGCCGCATTCAATTCGTAGCGTGGGGATGCAGGGTTGATTATCTTTGAATCCCGTGGGTGAAATCGCCCTAGCTCGCGGGTTCAAGCTCGCGGACGCGGTGCTGAACCTGGGCCTTGACGCGGGCGAGGATGGAGCTGTGCATCTGGCTCACGCGACTCTCGGAAAGATCCAGCGTCGCGCCGATCTCTTTCATCGTCATGCTCTCAAAGTAGTAGAGAATCATGATCAGACGCTCAGCCCGGCTCAGGCCCTTGGTAATGAGATCTTGCAGATCTTTGCGCTCGAGGTTGCGGACCGGGTTCTGCTGGGAGTCGTCGCGGATGACATCGATCTCGCGGACATCGCGGTCGCCGTCGCTGGGGTACGCCTTGCGTGTCAGGCTGAATGTGCCAACAGCAGACGAGTCTCGCTGTATTTTTTCGTACTCCTCCGCGTCGACGCCGAGGCTCTCGGCGATCTCGTCGTGCGTTGCGGGCCTACCGGATGAGGTTTCTAGACGCTGGCGCGCCTGCTCGACCTTTGATGAGCGGTGTCGCACGAGCCTTGGGACCCAGTCCATGAGTCGAAGCTCGTCGAGGATCGCGCCACGGATACGAGGGGCGCAGTAGGTCTCGAACTTGACCTGCCGACCGAGATCAAACGCGTTGATCGCGTCGGCAAGCCCGAACACGCCGGCCTGGATCAGGTCGTCGATGTTGACTTCATCGGGCAGCCGGGCGTGGACGCGCTCGGCGTGGTACTTCACGAGCGAGTAGTACTTCTCCATGAAGAAGTTGCGGATGGCTTGGTCTTTGCCTTCGCTGTAGTCCTGCCACAACTCGAGAAGCGGGCGCTCCGAGAGCGGAACGGGTGCTTTGGTTTTCTTCTTGGTGGTTCGCTTGGTACTATTTTTGGTGGTGGCTGCGCTTCGTTTCTTTGGCGCGGCTTTCTTTGCCGTAGGCATGGTCTGCTCCTTGACCTTTCACGCGGCTTTCGCCGACAGTTGTCGTGAGATTTGCGCCATCGAACCGACGGCAATGACTCTCTCACGAACGCGTCCTTCCTTGGACGGTCGGAGTATACGGACTCAGCGCGCGCTCCGCCAGCGCATCCACAATCTATTCACGCAGCCGCCTTGGTTTGGTCCACTTGGACCTCGCCCGCGGGCTGGGGAATCTCAACAACTTCACCCATCTCGATACCCATTTCAACGCCCATTTCAACGGGCGATTCGTCTGTTTTTGGGGTCGCCAGCGAGACGCGGTGCTCATTGAGCACCTTCTCGATCACCAGACCCAACATCGTGCCCACGATGTGGCACACCACCATGCAGACGATGCCTGTCACGATGACACTACTTGTTGGGTTTCCGGCGTTCAGGCCGGCCAGCAGAGCGATAATAAAGCCCGACAACGCGAGCACACCCGCTGTCAGGCGTCTCATCGAGTGCTGGCTCTGGTGGGGACTCAAACTCAAACGGTACCACTCCTGAAATCGACATCGACTCTGACGCGCCCGGACTTCAGTGCCCGTGCGAAAAAATGTAAAAACCCAACGATTACGCCGTTACAAACCGTTTCACCGGTCACCAGCAAGCCCGAGACCTGTTCTCACCGCACGCTGTGTGCCAAGTGCTTCAGAAACCGACCGAACATTGCCCGAAACGTTTTGGGCTTCCAGTTGTTCGATTACAACCCTTGCGGCTTTGCGCACGGACCGGCCCGAGGTCGAGCGCAATTTGCCGCCCTGCGCCACCCGCTGCGCCCGGATGCCTCGGCTTACTGCTTTGTCCGACGGAATCCGGCCAAAGAGGGGCAGGGTGACACCCAAGAACTTGTGCGCCACCGCAGCGATCCGGCGATGCACCCGCTCGGCTTCTCCCCGCGATTCGGTTTGGTTGACGATTAGGCCCAGCGACTCGGCGGCCTTGGGGCCTTGCCTGCGGATCAACGACTTAATCAGCGCGTAGGCATCGGCGATCGAGGTCGGTTCCGGGGTCAGCACGATCACCGCAAGATCGGCGGCGGCGACAAGATCCAGAACGCACGGCCCCACTCCTGCTGAACAATCCATCAGCACGATATCGGTGTCGTCATAAAGTTGCGAAAAACTTGACAGAAGCCTGCTGCGATCGGCGGCGACGGGTGGGCGGCCCATCCCGACCGGGCCGGGGATCAGCCGAAAGCCTGCGCCAGAATCGATGGCGATGTCATTGAGCGAATGCCCGCGTGCAAAGCCCTTGACGAAGCACTCATCGAGCCGACGCAAGGGAGCAAGCCCCAGCATGATGTCGGCGTTTGCTGCTCCGAAATCTGCATCAACAAGAACCGTTCGTTTGCCRAGCTCTGCAAACGCGGATGCGAGCGAGATCGAGGTGAAGGTCTTGCCGACGCCGCCCTTGCCCGAGGCGAGCGCGATGAGCTTTGGTCTTGACCGGGCGATCAGAGGCGAGGGCGCGGCATCCTGCCCGTGTGCGCCGAGCATGGCGCGCAGACGCGTTGCCTGATCATCGCGTGCGATAGTGCCCGGGCTGATCGGAACCACGCTCATGTGACCGGGCCGTTGAGGATGAGTCTTGAGATCCGGTCCGGCCTGCCCGCTTCGATGTGGTCGGGCACTTCTTGCCCCATCGTGACGTAGCTGAGCTTGAGCTGCGCCTTGCGCGTCACGCTCAGGAGCACACCAAAGTTGACAGCTTCATCGAGCTTCGTCAGGATCAAACGGTTGGGGCGGAGCTCGGCAAATCGCTCGGCGGCGCGGAGCATGACCGCCTCGGCGGAAGTCGTCGAGAGCACAAGATGCGTCTCGTGCGGATCAGCCTCGTCGAGGTAGGTCCGCAATTCGCTGAGCCGATCGCTGTCGTGCTGGCTCCGGCCCGCGGTGTCAACGAGAATGACATCGCACTCTGAGAGTTCTTCGAGCGCCGGGCGCATCTCGGCTGGACTGCTGACAACTTTGAGCTGGAGCCCGATGATGTCGGCGTAGGTGCGGAGTTGCTCGACGGCGGCGATCCGGTAGGTGTCKGWGGTGAYCAGGSCGACKKMTYTGCCGTGGCGSAGCTTGGCGRYGGCKGCGAGYTTGGCRASSGTGGTSGTTTTGCCGACWCCGGTGGGGCCGATGAGGGCGATGACATGAGGCCTGGGATTGGCTGCTCCGTCATTGGTGCGGGGTCTGGTGATCAACGAATCTGATACGGTTTGGATCGAGGATTCAATCTCACGCAGCAACGCATGGCGGATGACCG
>NVSP01000006.1 GCA_002732755.1 Phycisphaera sp. | reverse complement strand
GACTACCCATAAGAGCACGGGTTGAAAACAACCCGTGGCACCCAGCATTTGCATTTGACAAACCCACACGCACTGACCTGARGACAGGTCAGTGGCACGSCCACCCGCTACTTCTTGTYTTTGTTGGTCTTAGCCGACTTGCCTTTGATCGTGAGCCCCAGCGGCACGATCGATTGGTCCATGACCGAGGCGAGCGAGGTTGAGCCGAGTTTTTTTCGCGCGATCGCAGCGAGGTCATCGAGTTCCAGATGCAGTGGGCAGAGTTCGTCGCAGTGCTCTTCGAGGTTGATCGGGCATTTTGTGATGCGCTCGATGGGCTGGATGCAATCGACGACATCGAGGAGTGAGATGTCTTCTGGGGATTTTGTGAGCCAGAAGCCGCCGGTGGGGCCTCGTTGTGATTCGACAAGCCCGGCCTCTGAAAGAGTTTGCAGGACCTTTGACATGTAGCGGGCGGGGACGCGTGTTTGCTCGGCGATCTCGGTTGCTGTGGCGCGGCCCTCGACTTGCGAGATGAGGGCCATGGCGCGAAGGGCGTATTCGGTGGTTTGAGAGAACAAGCGAAGTCCCTTTCGWGCGATTCGGTACGACACATTCTTGAAGCAAGTATGCGCACTWGTGTGTGCAGAATCAATTATGCCCAAAGTTGTCCCTAATCGYCCTCGACAGTAGATTAGGGCATGAGTATATCTACAATGCGATCTTCGATCGGCGATATTGAGCCGGGATGGGTATTTTTGCCGATACTTCATGTTGCCGGATGTGGCTAGAGTGAATCAGAACCAGATCAAACGGGGAGATAGAACCGATGACTTCGCTTCAACCGCAAACGGCTGAGCACCCGTGTGAGCTYGAGAGYTTCACMTATGACGACGCGATTGTTCGGAAGTTTTTCTGGGCGACGCTGATCTGGGGGCTGATTGCGTTTCTCGTTGGTGTGATTCTCGCGGTACAGCTCGCGTTTCCAGCGGCCAACCTCATCCCCGAGCTCGCSTTTGGTCGGCTSCGYCCGCTGCACACGAACGCGGCGATCTTCGCCTTTGCGGGCAACGCGATCTTTATGGCGGTGTACTACTCGACCCAGCGTTTATGCAAGTGCCGGATGTGGTCTGACACGCTCAGTAAGCTTCATTTTTACGGCTGGCAATTGATTATTATCAGCGCGGTGGTGACGTTGCCTCTGGGCATTACCCAAGGCAAGGAATACGCGGAACTCGAATGGCCCATCGATCTTGCGATCGCGGTTGTCTGGCTCGGGTTCTTTGGCGTCAACTTCATGATGACGCTGGTCACCCGGCGCGAGCGGCACATGTATGTCGCGCTCTGGTTCTATATTGCGAGCATCGTCGCGGTCACGATTCTGCACATCTTCAACAACATCTGGATTCCCGTTGGCGTGGTTGAGTTCTTCAAGACCGGCGAAATATCAAGTATCTCCAACCTGATGAAGAGCTACCCGGTGTACGCCGGCGTGCAAGATGCTTTTATGCAGTGGTGGTACGGGCACAACGCGGTGGCGTTCTTTTTGACCACGCCGTTTCTTGGGATGATGTACTACTTCTTGCCCAAGGCCGCCAATCGGCCGGTGTTTAGCTACAAGCTCTCGATCATCCACTTCTGGAGCCTGGTGTTTATCTACATCTGGGCCGGCCCTCACCATTTGCACTACACGGCTTTGCCGCAGTGGGCCGCGACGCTGGGTATGGCGTTTAGTCTGATGCTCTGGATGCCTTCGTGGGGCGGCATGATCAACGGTTTGCTCACGCTCCGTGGCGCTTGGCACAAGGTCTCGACCGACCCGGTGCTCAAGTTCTTTGTTGTGGGCGTGACCTTCTATGGGATGGCGACATTCGAGGGGCCGTTGCTCTCGATCAAGACGGTTAATGCGCTGAGCCACTACACGGACTGGACGATCGCGCATGTCCACGCGGGCACGCTCGGGTGGAACGCGTTTATGACCTTTGGGATGATGTACTGGCTTGCGCCGCGGCTCTTCCAGACCAAGGGGCTGTATTCGGTCAAGCTCGCATCGCTGCACTTCTGGATCGGCACGGTTGGCATTCTCCTGTATGTCACCTCGATCTATACAGCGGGCATCACGCAGGGCCTGATGTGGCGCGCGTTCAATGAGAACGGCACGCTTCAGTTCCCGAAGTTTATCGAGACGGTGACAGTGCTCATGCCGTTCTATTGGATTCGCGCCATCGGTGGGACGGTGTTCCTTGCGAGCGCCTTCATCGGGGCGTACAACCTCTACATGACATGGCGCATGCGGCCGCCGAAGTACGATGAGCCGGTGCATCAGGCCCCGGCGCTCTCGAAGGTCTACGACGACGGCCCGCCGCCCGAGTCACGCCTGACCTCAAACGCGGGTATCGGTCACGCTGGTGATCGTTTCTTGCAGGGGCAGTGGCACCRCAAGTGGGAACGAATGCCTGTCAAGTTTACGGTGTGGGTTGTGATCGCTGTTGGTACCGCATCGTTGTTTGAGATTATCCCGACATTCTTGATTAAGTCGAATGTGCCGAGGATCTCGACGGTCATGCCGTTCTCGCCGCTGGAGGTTGCTGGTCGGGATATTTACATTGCGGAGGGGTGTTACAACTGTCACTCGCAGATGATCCGCCCGATTTTCTCGGAGACGGAGCGTTACGGCGACTACACCAAGCCGGGCGAAACGATCTATGAGAGACCGTTCCAGTGGGGTAGCCGGCGGATTGGTCCAGACCTTGCGCGTGTGGKGCGYAGTAATCCAAACGCGTCGTGGCACTATGACCACTTCTACTACCCGCAGTCGGTTCGAGGCTCGATTATGCCCAGCTACAAGCACTTGTACAAGAAKGATCTTAATTTCGCCGAGATTCAGGCCCGCATCGTTTCGCTTGCGATGCTCGGCACGCCCTACGGCAAAGCCGTTACCGAGGCCGAAGAAATGGCACGGGCACAGGCCATGTTGATCGCGGATTCGATCCGGGATGGCAGCACCACGATCGATGTCGTGGACAACCTTGAAGACAAGCAGGTCATCGCGCTCATTGCTTACATGCAGCGATTGGGAACAGATCTGTACGCAACGCCCGAGTCGGATTCTGAGACCCCAAGCGAAGGAGAAGGCGAATGAGACTCTCTGATATCATGAGCTTTCTAGATCTTCATGTCTGGGCGGAGGTCGCCCTCGTCATCTTTCTGGGCGTGTTTGTGCTGGTTGTGGCTCGTATTTTGTTTGCGCCGCGATGGGTAACGAATAAGCTTGCTGCGCTCCCGCTTCAGGACGACAACGGGGTGAGCACTTTGGGTGAGGGGGAATAAGAGATGCCGCACGATCCGAAGGTTCTTGAGCACGAGTACGACGGCATTCAGGAGTTCGACAACCCGACGCCTGGCTGGTGGCACTTTTTGTTCTACTTCTTCATCGTGTTTGGCTTGGGCTACATGGTGCTCGCGATCGCGGGGAGCCCGTTTCTGCCATCGCCGCATAAGCAGTTGGCAAACGCAAAGATTGCGTCGACGCTCAAGAAGTTCGCAACACTGGGCGATCTTGAAGCGATACCATATACATTCGCTTCATATGCGCAAGATGAGGAATGGATGGCGTACGCGGGGAGTTTGTTCGCTGCGAACTGCGCCTCGTGTCACGAAGCGGACGGGGGGGGGCAGATTGGGTCGAACCTGACCGACGAGTTCRGCAAGAACATCCGCGTGATCGAAGACATCCACACGGTGATCCAGAACGGCGCCAATGCGGGCGCGATGCCGGGGTGGGGGGCTCGATTTCATCCGAACGATGTGATTTTGCTGTCTGCGTATGTTGCGTCGCTGCGAGGGACCACGCCGTTTGCACCGATGCCCGCAGATGGTGCGCAGATGGAGCCTTGGCCTGAGGCAGAACCGCCTGAGAGAACAGAAGAGGCAGCCGCGACCGAGGGCGGCTAAACCGGGCCGGGGTGCATTCGGCGGTAAGGACAAAGTATGACGGGTGCTCCCCAACCAGACGAGCAGGTGCTCTCGACGATGAACGCCGACGGCTCTCGTCGGTGGCTCAAGCCCAAGGTTTCACCCGGGCGGTTTCTGAATCGCAGGCGTGTAGTTGGGTATCTGCTTATCGTTTTCTTCTGCGGTTTGCCGCATCTTCGCATCAATGGCAAGCCGCCGATCCTGCTCGATCTTATCAAGCGAGAGTTCACATTTGCTGGGCTGACGCTCTATCCAACCGACACGCTGCTACTGGCGCTGATGACGCTGGGCGTGCTGTTCTCGGTTATCTTTCTCACCGCCATGTTTGGCAGGGTGTGGTGCGGCTGGGGGTGCCCGCAGACAGTCTACTTGGAGTTCGTGTACCGCCCGATCGAGCGTTTCTTTGTCGGCGCGCCGGGAAGAAAGCCCAAAGCTGGCGGTTGGCGCCAGCCAGCCAAACTCATTGCTTACTTGCTGATTTCTTTCTTTCTAGCCAACACATTCGTTGCGTATTTTGTGGGCACCGATAGTCTTTGGCGGTGGATGCTTGGGTCGCCCTTTACACACCCGGTGCCGTTTCTTGTGATGGCTGCTACGACTTTCTTTATGATGTTCGATTTCGCGTTCTTTCGAGAGCAGATGTGCATCGTCGCGTGCCCGTATGGCAGGTTCCAATCGGTTATGCTCGATCGCAACTCGCTGATTATCACTTACGACCCGGATCGCGGTGAGCCGCGTGGGAGGAAGAAACGCAAGTCCAGGAAGACGGAGGCGGATGTTTCGCTTCGGGTGCTGCCCGATGAGCCGGTGCTGGGCGACTGCATCGATTGCAAGATGTGTGTGACGACCTGCCCGACTGGTATTGATATCAGAGATGGCTTGCAGCTCGAATGCGKGAACTGTGCGCAGTGCATCGACGCGTGCGATTCGATCATGGATAAGATCGGCAAGSCYYGNGKNCNGATMCGSTNAMGNNGSTCKYMGRYCGCGGTTCTCGATAAGATCACAGGCAGCTTTCTTCGTCCTCGAACGATTATTTACCCGGCGTTTATCGCGGCGTTGTTTGGTGGATTCTTGTTCGTGCTGCTGACGAGGTCACCCGCGTATGTATCGGTGATCCGAGAGCGGGGGGCGCCGTATGCGTTGCTTGATGGGATCGTCGTCAACGCGGTTACTCTGAAGGTTCAGAACCGCACACCGGACGAGGTGGTGTACACGTTTACGCTGCCGGGCGTTGAGTCGGGGGTGGTCGAGATCCCGGGTGACCCGTTTGTAGTGGGGTCGCGTGAAACGGTCAGCCGACCTGTCAGGTTTGCAGTCGCCCTGGGGTCGTTCCCAGACGGCGCTCGGAATATAGTTCTCCGCATTTCAGATGGACAAGGCTTTGAGCAGGATATCAAGTACAGGATGATGGCACCGGCACCGGGCAGGCAGCGGCAGGCCCGCGAGGCGAGAGAGAAGGAGCAGAACGGTGAGTGAGATGCCAGCAAAACGGACCGGATTTCGTGCGTGGTGGCCCTTTCCGGGCATTGTATTTGCGCTTCTGGGAATGAGCACAACACTCGTGGTTACCACGCTCATCCTCGCGACGAATGATCCATCGTTCGGGCTTGAGGAAGACTATTTTGCAAAGGGTGTGGCGTGGGATGATACTGCCATCCAGATGGAAACCAATCGCACGCTTGGGTGGGATGCCGATGTTGAGTTGGCTGTCCAGCTCGATGGCAGGGGCGACCGCGCGGTGACGGTGCTGCTGACCGATAGCCAAGGTGCGTCGGTTGAGGGTGCTGCGGTTGAGGCGTTTGGTTTTCATAACGCAAGGCGTAAAGAAACATTCTCGTTCGCGTTGACAGAGATCGCGCCGGGGCGGTACTCGGCGGGTGAGCMGCTGGAGCGCGAAGGCCGATGGACGCTTCGGCTGCGGTTTGTGCGGGGCGGCGATGTCTTTACAACATCGGTCGATGCCTGGACGAACTGAGTGAACACGGAACTGATCCCGTTGATCGTGGCGGTGCTGATGGCCAGTGTGCTGGGCAGCCTGCACTGCGCCGGGATGTGCGGGGCGTTCATCGCGATGGCGGTGGGGGTGGGGCACGAGCAGCCGGTGTCAAAGACGAAACTGCAGGCGGCGTACCACGGCGGCCGGCTCGTTGTGTACTCGATGATCGGCGCTGGGTTTGGGGTTGTTGGGCACGCGATTGATTTGGGCGGGAGCATTGTGGGGTTGCACAAAGCCGCGGTAATGCTCGCGGCGGCGACCATGATCACGATCGGAATGATCTCGCTCCTGCGGATCGCGGGCGTTCGGGTGCCAAAGCTCGCGTCTTCGGGTGTGATGCACAACCTGTTTATCAAATCGCACGGCTTGGCATCGAAGCTGTCACCCGTCCGGCGATCACTTGTCATCGGATTAATGACGGGTCTGTTGCCCTGCGGCTGGCTCTACGCATTCGCGCTCGTTGCGGCGGGCACGGCTCATCCGGTCGCGGGTGCGATGACGATGGCTGCGTTCTGGGTCGGGACGCTCCCGGTCATGGTCGCTGTCGGTACGGGTGTGCAGGCGCTGAGTGGTTCGCTCCGACGGTATATTCCGGCAGCGATGGCGATCACAATCGTTACGATGGGCGTGCTGACGGCGATTGGGCGTACCGGGCATATGCTGCCAACGCACGAGCGTGCCGCGGCGATGACGAATATCGAACACGAGGCGGGCGATGTCGCAGGCCATTGATGTAAACAACTCCAGCGTGTCAACAGCGGAGCGGTGCGCGTGTACACACTGCGGTTTATCGGTGCCACGCGGTTTGATCGAGCCAGATCGCAAAGAGCAGTTCTGCTGCGGCGCGTGCATGACGGCGTACGAGGCGATCAAGGCGTGCGGTCTCGGAGCGTACTACGACATGCGCCAGCGGCTTGATGCCGAGTCGTTGCCTGCCAAGTCCACCGGCGGGCGGTACCAGGAACTCGATGCCGAGGCGTTCGGGCGTGTCCATGTCCGCCGCGACGAGGAAACGGGTCGGCATTCTTGTGAGTTGTATCTGGAGGGCGTGCATTGTGCCGCGTGTGTGTGGCTCGTCGAGCGGACGCCGCAGATCGTTTCGGGGCTTGGTGAATCGCGGCTTGATCTTGGGCGTTCGCTTGTGTCGCTGACATGGAACCCGGAGGTGACAAAGCTTTCGGAGATTGCGCACACGATCGATTCGCTGGGTTATCGCGTTCACCCGCCGAGCCGGTCGTCGCAGCGTTCGGCTCGCCGGGATGCGGACCGTCGGGCGCTGATACGCATCGGTATCGCGGGCGCGTTTGCGGGCAACTCAATGTTGCTGGCGTTTGCGCTGTACGCGGGCATGTTTGAGGGCATCGATTCAGGAACAAGGCTCGCGTTTCGTCTTATCAGCGCAGCGCTTGCGGTTCTTAGTGTGGTCTGGCCCGGGCGAGTGTTCTTCGTCGGTGCTTTGGCAGCGATCCGAACGCGGACGCTGCATCTTGACATGCCGATTGCAATGGCTCTTGGCGTGGGCCTTGTGGCGGGGCTGGTCAATGCGGTGCGCGATTCGGGAGAGGTGTACTTTGACACGATCACCATGCTCGTATTTTTTCTGCTGGTCGGACGGTGGTTCCAGCAGCGGGGGCACCGGTCCGCCTCGGATGCGCTCGAACTCTTGTTTGCTCTGACGCCGTCTTCTGCACATGTCGTAGGCGAAGACGGCTCGGTGACAGATGAACCGATCGAGGCGGTAACACCGGGCATGACGATTGAGGTCTTGGCGGGCGAATCTTTGCCGGTCGATGGAGTGGTTGTCTATGGCGCATCATCGGTCGATGAATCGGTGATGACCGGTGAATCCAGACCGGTTCGCGTTGCGCACGGCGACCGGATCGCGGCGGGTTCGGTCAATATCTCCGCGCCGCTGCGCGTGCTCGCCGAGGCGGTGGGGGACCAGACCCGGCTTGGCAAGGTCATGCGCGACATCGAACGCCACTCACGGTTGCAAACACCGGTCATCGGTCAGGCGGATCGTTTGGCGGGTGTGTTTGTCGTTGTGGTCATGGGGCTTTCGCTGGCAACATTTGCGTATTGGCTATCGAGTGGGCTTGAGGATGCGGTAGGGCACGCGACAGCGCTGCTGATTGTGTGCTGCCCTTGCGCGCTTGCGCTTGCGACACCCTTGGTCACCGCGGTTGCTGTCGGCAGGGCGGCGCGCGATGGAGTTCTGGTCAAGGGAGCGGSGGCGTTCGAGAAAATCTGCAAGCCCGGCGTAGTTCTGATGGACAAAACGGGAACGCTCACCAAGGGGACATTCCGCTGCGTCCGATGGGTTGGCGCTGAATCTCTCAAACCGATTGCAGCGACGCTCGAACGAGGCGCAACGCACCCGATCGCGTTGGCGCTGGCAGCGATTGATAGCGATGAAGGATTGACAGTTGAGAGTGTTGAGCACCGGATAGGCCTGGGGGTGACGGGTGTTGTTGATGGTCAACGAATCGCCATTGGCTCGGCGGCTCTGATGGAAACGATGCAGATCGAGATTGGCGCCGCGCTCGCTGCCGAGGCTGGCAAGGAAGCCAGGGCGGGCAACACGCCGATCTTTGTTGCCAGTGGAGATGCTGTTGGCGCGCTGGKGGTTCTGGGGGATGAGGTGCGCGATGAAGCCCCCGCGGTTGTGCAAGAACTCCAGAACGCGGGCTGGCGGGTCGGGATAGTCTCCGGCGATCGACAGGAGGTTGTCGATTCAGTTGCTGGACAACTGGGGATCGATTCGGCGTTGGCCCACGGTGAGATGAGCCCGGAAGAGAAAGTTGCCAAGGTCGAGGCGTTGGTTGGGCAAGGGCCTGTGGTGATGATCGGAGATGGCGTCAATGACGCGGCGGCGCTTGCCAAGGCATCGTTTGGGGTGGCGCTTCAGGGCGGGGCCGAGGCATCGCTGGCGGCGGCTCACTCCTACATCATCGGGGACGATCTTCGCCGACTGCCTGAGATTCTTGTTGGGGCAAAGCGAACGGTCCGCGCGGTAAAGCTGTGTTTGGGTGTGAGTTTGGGGTACAACATGGTCACGGCATCGCTTGCGGCGACGGGGATGCTGACMYSKYYSRYGSYGGYSRTSSTRMYRCYGRYYWGSWCGMTGRMMGKRCYSSCKWNNNTGGCGCTSSMCYCCMRSACMTKSSYMRSGSTGSRATAWTSMMSYSYKRYRRYGRCYGKRSTKKSSATTGTCATCCCGATCGCTTTCCTGTTCGCCGGTGTCGCGATCTGGGCGTTTGTGTGGTCGGTCCGCTCGGGTCAGATGGATGACCTGGACACGCCCGCATCGCGTATCCTTGTCGAAGACGACGAGCCTACCCAGACTGAAAAAGACAACGCTTCATAGGAACACGACATGCATTTTAATCCCCAAATCGAACAACTCATTCAGAAGGCATTATCTGACACAAATCAAGGGCGATTCGATGAGGCGCTGCGTGGGCTGGATCAGGTCCGTAAGGCTGACGGGCAGTACGCCGCGAGCCAGCCAGAGATTCAGTTCGCTGCGGGCGTGTGTCTGTCGGCAATGGGGGGGGTCGAGGCAGCGCTCGGCGCGTTCACACAGGCGGTCGGTCTACAGCCCGGCAACATCGCCGCTCGGCTCGAACTGGCAAGGTTGCACCGGCGCACGGGTAACGATGCGAGTGCATACATGCAGCTAAGCCAATCCCTTGAGATCGATCCCGCCAACGAGCGCGCTATGTGCCAGATGATCGAGCACGCGATGGACCAGGGTGACTACGAGGCCGCCCAGCGGATGATCGACCCCGCGGTCACGCTGGTCACCGCGGGCGCCTCGAACGATCCGGCGGTTGTGCTGCTGTTTGCAAGGCTTTCGCGGATGGTTGGAAGAGAAGCAGAGGCGTTTGGGTTGCTCGAACGGTTCGCCTCGAATCCGAATCTTTCACCGGCTGTTCGATTCTCGATTACGCGCGAGCTTGCAAAGTGTGCAGATACAATCGAAAAGTATGACGAGGCGATCGGGTTCCTGGCTCAGGCGCACGGGGAACTTTCGACCACGCACGACGCGGGTGCGCACTCGGCACGGGTTGACCGGTTGATCCAGACATGGGATGGCGATGCGATCACAGCGCTGCCGAGGAGTGAACCGGTTACGGGGGCGCCAAGGCCTGTCTTTGTGCTGGGGATGCCGGGGTCTGGGACGACGCTCGTTGAACGGATCATCGGTGTACACCCGAGCGCGGTCGCGTGCGGCGAGTTGCCCGGGCTGCGCCGGATCGCGGCGAGGCTTGACCCGCAAACAACCAGCGAGTGGCCGATGCTTCAGGATCCTTCACAGCTTACTTCTGAACTCATACAAAACGCGACGATCAGTTACAGCCAGATGGTGGGCCGGGTGCTTGCGCTGCTTGGTAGCGGGCTGACGCCGAGCGTGGTGACGGACAAGAACGCGTACAACGCGTTCTATGTGCCGCTGATCGCAGCGATGTTCCCGGGTTGCAAGATCATCCATGTCGTGCGCAACCCGCTGGATACATGCCTGTCGCACCACATGAATCTGTTCGGTTATAAGCACCCGCACTCGGGCGATCTCTACAACCTTGGCCGATTCTTTGGCGACTATGCACGATTGATGCAGCACTGGCGGTCGCTGTCTGGTCGGCTTGGCGTCGAGATCCATGAAGTTTCATATGAGACGCTGGTTACGAATCCTGATGAGGAGAGTAAGCGGATCATCGGGTTTGCCGGGCTTGAGTGGGACGATGTGTGCATGAGTTTCTTCACAGCGAGGCCGGCGGCGAGAACACCTTGTCTCGATGAAATTCGCAGGCCTATACACACCGACTCGATCGGTCGGCACAAGAAYTACGCGGCGCATCTGGCACCACTACAAGCGGGTCTTGATGGCGTGCAACGAGCCTAAAAAAATACGGAAGACATAGCTCTGGAGTGGCCGGGATGTCCGATAGCCACCTCTGCTGCATAGTTTCTAAAGTGGGCCCGGTGGGACTTGAACCCACACTGGGGTTACCCCCAAACGGATTTTAAGTCCGTCGCGTCTGCCGATTCCGCCACAGGCCCTTTAGCTATTTCTAGCAGATTCTACTTCAATATACCAACCTTCTTGAGCCCGCGTTCGAGTTGGGCCCATCGTTCTTCAAAGTCATTGGTATATCCGATGCTCATTCGCACCAGGCCCGGTGAGATACCAGCCGCGGCGAGTTCTTCGTTGCTGAGTTCTCTGACGCGCAGCCCGAGGTGGGGCAGCCGGGTGCTCAGGTCAAATGCAACCCGTGGGTCCGTCACCCGGCGAGCAGCACTGCATGATTGATGAGCTGATCGCTGCCATCCCACTGGCGCATGCGTAGCCGGACTCGGTGCTCTCGATAGCTGCGACATATCGCCCGAGCACATACACGGTTGGGTTGAAGTGTCTGCCGTAGAGATAGCAGCCGCCGGAACCAATATGCTGGGATTCTGGTCCGAGTTCGCCTTGGAAGATATTGGGCATGACATCGGGATCGAGCACGGTGAATGTTGTAGATGCCTCGATGGACATGTTCACGCCGCCGTGCTCGCCGAACTCGTGGCGTGCTTTCGACAACGACTTGACCGGATCGAATGCCATGCAGGATACTCCTCAGAAAGACATACTCTAACCGGTATAGAATACGCCTCACACACCATCAGCGTGCTTAAATACACCGCAAATACAACGGGAAAGCATCAATGACTAAACCCCATATCGACCCGCAGCAGTGGGGCAAGGCCTCGGGCAGCCCAGACGAGCACCACTTTCTCTCTGGGCCGACCGTTCGGCGATCAGAGACCATCCGCGTGTGGCGCATCGCGATGGAGTTCATCAAGGGTTTCCGGGCGCTGCACTTTGTTGGGCCGTGCGTCACGGTCTTTGGTTCGGCTCGATTCAACGACGGATCCGAGTACTACGAGTTGTCGCGAACGATCGGTAAAAAAATCGCCGAGGCCGACATTACAGTCATGACCGGCGGCGGGCCGGGCATCWYSRMMGRSRCSMMSYSYRKCSYMSSCRASRMSRKSRSCWWSKMRWTCKNGNGNAACATCGRMSWKSCSWYGGMGCWRGMMSYRMWSSYGTACCTCGACAAGTTCATCGACTTTCGCTACTTCTTTGTCCGCAAGGTCATGCTTGTCAAATACTCGTGCGCCTTCGTCGTCCTCCCCGGGGGCTTTGGCACACTCGACGAAGTATTTGAGACTCTGGTGCTTATTCAGACCGGCAAAATCCACAACTTCCCGATCATCCTGATGGGCAAGGACTACTGGCAGCCCATCGTGGACTTTGCGAGGTTCAATCTTGTCGAGGCGGGCGCGATCAATCCCGCAGATCTTGATCTGGTAACTTTCACCGACGACCCCGACGAGGCGATGGCGGTGATCCGCAGAGCCAAAGAGGAGCACACGAGAGAGTTCCCAAGCAGACGCAAGCCGTTCTGGTGGCTGCGTGAACAGCCGTGCAACCACGAGGCAGCGTGCAGATAGGATCTGGGCATGGAAAAGGAAGGCCTGAAATGCAGAAAGCCAAGCACGGGTTCACGCTGATCGAACTGCTCGTGGTGATCGCGATCATCGCGCTGCTGATCGGGATTCTGC
Organism: Phycisphaera sp.; assembly: GCA_002732755.1. Taxonomy (GTDB): domain Bacteria; phylum Planctomycetota; class Phycisphaerae; order Phycisphaerales; family UBA1924. The sequence continues at coordinate 16,002 of NVSP01000006.1, read as the reverse complement.
TCCCATCACTTTCGGCGGCCCGCGACACAGCTAGGAATCTCAAGTGTGCCTCCAACATGCGGCAACTCGTTGTCGGGCACATGCTCTACGCCGATACAAACGACGGCATCAACATCCCCGGACGAATGGCCAAAATCGGAGCGGGCACCGACCCCGCCAATCACTACGATGTCGGCAACGGCTTGCACTACCGCCCGAGGTGGATGGTGAGCATGGGCGCCGGCTCAGGCTTCTATGCATACAACGCACCGTCCACGGACCCGAGCAAAGAAAACGACAACAACCGCCTCCTCGAACACGAGATCTACATCGACCCGAGCGCACCCGAATACATCAACAACCGCAACTTTGGCCTCGGTTACAATTTTCAATTTTTAGGCAACTCCAGACGAAACGCACAGGGCCGATTCGTCAACTACCCGACAAGGCTGTACCAGTTTCAGGGCCAGACCGTGCTCTTTGCCGACACCCTCGGCACCGCGGCATCTACCCCGGCGCACCTGCGCCAGCCCTACAACCCAAGGCCTCACCCAAGCAATGACCAAGGACAGATCGCCAACCACGGCTGGTCGCTCGATCCACCAAGACTCACCGCCGACAGCGACAACTGCGACGGCAGCCGCGACGGCTCGACCCGCTCAGCGCCCGACGCCCGCCATAGCGGCAAGGCCAATGTCGCCTGGATGGACGGCCATGTAAAGGCGCACACACCAGAAAGCCTCGGGTACCTCGATGAAGACGACGGCAGCTACAGCTACGAGCGAGCGGGAACGACGAACAAATATTTCTCAGGCACCGGGCGAGATTCTGACCCGCCGAGTGTCAATTGATTGCTTGAGTGCTATCCGGTTCAGTCCGACCAGTCGATTAAACCCGAATGGTCGTAGTCGAGTTTGTCATCGATCATGTCGAGTTCAAAGTACAGCGAACGAAGATCCTCTTGGTGTTGTGAATCAAGGAATAGAATCAGCCGGCCGTGGATTTCTTCTGCCAGTTCCGGCTCTTCCGCGTGGATCGTGTGCCAGATCCTTCCAAGGGAATAGATCACGCGCGGACGGGGGACATCCGGGCATGTGTCGGCAAGCTCCATGAGCAGCGGGAAGTGTTCAATGAGCGCGTGGTCAGGCAATCTGCTCAGGCCCGCCAATAGGTGCTGAGCATATTCGGGATCGCGGCGGACAACATCGCGGACAATATCAACAAGTTCCCCGGATCGGCCTGTATCTCTAGCAAGAGCCGTAACAGCAAGAAACGCACGGTCTGCGTTCCCAGTCCGTATGTTTGTGCTCAGTTCATTCCAGAAATCATCGACGGTGACAGGCCCGCCGCTGAGTCCGATGAGCCCGAACATACCTTTGGCCGCGACTCTTTCGTCTTGGTGTGTGAGCACCTCACTCAAGATATTGCGCGCCCGCTCATCGGCCGCCGCCAGGGCGAGTACATTCGACGGCACGGTGTCTCGAAGCCCTTCATGCTTTCGGCCGGTCGGTTGAGAAATAACGCCGTCTATCGCTAGCTCGCCGAGTTTGTCAAAGGCCTCCGGCATCCATGTGCCGAGGCACGCGTACAGGGACGCGACATCGTCGACACTGGATTCATCGGGCATTAGTTCCTTGGCATCGCCTACAGCTTTGATATACGCATCGATGATTGCCCTCTCCGATGAATCGGGAACTCTATATCCTTTCTCAGCGTGTCGGCGAACACCACCGGACAGAACATCAGAAATACCGAAGCCGTATTCGTTCCAGTCGTGGTCGATGTTGCCACTGTTGAGTTCTTTTGTCAGTAGCCGCAAAACATTGAGCCGAGCCCTGTCGCTCRGGTCAGATTTCCAYGTATCTTTCCATTTGAAATCAAGCCAGTAGTTGACTGACTCGAGTGACTTCGCGCTAGCAATGAGACTGTNCACTCGTTCCCAGAGCTTGTCCTCTTGTTTCACCGAAAGCGTCCGTCCTGCCACCGTGTATTTGCGGTCATCCCAACTGAAGTCTTCGGTGGTCGTATCTTCCCAGACCCACGACCTTGGCCACCACCCAACACCCGCGATTAGAACGTCCGTCGGCACATACTTGACCACCGGCTCATTTCGCACGCTTGGCATCATCAGCCCAGAGCCGCCAAGCAGGGCGAGGGCAGTGCCAAGAGCCAGCACGATCTTGCGTTTGCGCCGCTTGTTGAGTTGGCGGTCGGTCGAGGYTCTGCCGCACTCTGGGCACAGCAAACTCGGCGTAGCGCTCATGTCGTATCGGCACTTTGGGCACCTGGGCGTGCGCGATCGTCGACCGATCCACCCGATCGCCATGCCCAGCAGCCCAAACCCGCACACGCCTGCAAATACCCAGCCGACCACTTCCATTCTCCTGCACTATCCCGATGCCCGCACTATCCTACCGCCCCATGCCCATCGGCCTCATCAACGCGTTACTCATTGCCGCGGGCGGGGCCGCCGGTGCGCTCGCACGGTACGCCGTCACGGGGCCGATACTGGGCAAACTCGACCATCGCTTCCCCTTCGGCGTGCTCGCGGTCAACCTCGTCGGCTGCTTCTTCATCGGCGTCGTGCTGTTCATGTACCTCCAGCGGGGCGAGACCGACGACAAACTCCGGCTTGTTCTCGTCGCGGGCTTCCTCGGGTCGTTTACAACCTTCTCGGCGTTCGGTATGGACACATTTGAGCTATTCAAAGACGGCTCGCCCGGCCTTGCCATCGCCAACATCCTCACCAATGTCATCCTCGGCATCGCGCTTGCAGCGCTGGGTTGGTATGTCGGTCGTTGGATGATGGGCGCGGGTGCGTAGGTCAGTTCATGTCGAGTTCACGAACGCCGCGTGCTCTGCGGACGAGTTCGACATTCTCGCGGATGATTTGCCGTACTTCCGCCGCGCCTCTGATCGCGGGGATCACGAGCGTCGGCATCGATTCATCGGATGAAATCACGGTCACCGTCCCGAGGCCGATCAGTCGCTGCACGAACGAACGAGTCAGTGTTGTGTCTTTGATCCTGTAGAGTTCGATTTCTTCGAGCTCGCGACGGAAGACGCCGGTTTCGAGCGTGAGCMTCKGAKRKKYRMWCSYRAMSWYRKTYMKSSRYGTSSAGRKYRMKKYSYWAWMCKSSCWWRKCRCSGSGATCAGAAGCAAGAGCAGCAGCAAGGCKTACACGCTCGACGAAAATATCGCGATCCCCGCCCCGACAAAGCCCGGCACGCACACCGCAAACCACCAGAAGTTCGACCACTGGCTCGGCGAATCAGACCAGATATCTTTCTCCGGCACATCACGCAAATCAGTGCCAGAAACCTCAAGCGGGTTGCCCGGCTCTGTAGCAGATGACAGCTGCACCGTCGGCGCGTCGGCCGCATCAAGCACTTCGATCGCAAGTACTTCCAGCCCGATCGCCTCGGCCATCGCGCGCGCAGCATCCCCCGACTCGGCCTCGAAGACCTTGGTGACAGTTTCACCCTCATCTCTGCCATGCACGCGGTATCGGCTCTGCATCGAATCTCCCTCTGCTTGCTGCACTATAGGTATTGGGTGTTGGCAGATTGCGATTCCGCATTAAACAACAGTTAGCATGGCTTTCCCGCCACAGCTAGTGAGCAAGTGTATGGGGTTGCGGAGGCACTGCCGTAGTGGATCGGCTCGGAGCCAATAAGGGCTGCATCTCTCAGAGTTGCCTAACAGAGCCTAGTTTCCTTGCAGGGCTTGCTGTTGAATTAAGTCTTGTTCTTGCGATATTTCGTCGAGACGCTTGATAAGCAAATTGTATTCGGAAATAAGTGCATCCGTGGTGAAGTACATTTGATCTTCATCTTCGCTGTATTCCCAGTCATACCAATTTGCATCGAGGAAGCTGTGTATATCGAGCAATAATGTTGATAAATTTTGATCCGTGATGCGCATGTCGATCGCCGATCTTAGATCATTTTTTGCTTTTATAAGACCAGCGAGTATTTCTTGCTGCATGGCGGCGTTGTCGACTCGCTCCTGGACAAAACATTTGCCCAGTGAACCAGATGTGTTGGTAAAGAACATGAGGATTCGATCGTTGGCACGCTGGAATTGTGTTATCGCTGCCTTGCCAAGCTCCATGTCGCTTTGGGTTGCTGCCCAAGTCGGTGTCGTAATCCATAGCTCGTGTAGTCGCAAGAGTGCTGTGTTGTACTCTTCCCAGCGGTCGGCGCCGTTCTCTAGGTACCTAGCGAAGATCCTGTGGTGATCTCCCTCTTTTCCCTTGAACTGGCCTGCAATACCGCGGAGCGAATTGGCGTGCGCCCGAATCGCATCATGGTCGACATATCCGTTTTCAACCCGCGTATTCTTGGTGTTGATCGAATTCAAAGAATCAATGATATTTTCGGCTTCCTGTTCAAGCCGCGCCGCAAGCGGTTTGTTCGTGGTGCTGGCAAGTCGAACAATCGTAAATGAACTCCCGAACGCCGAGAACCCAGCTAGGATTGTCAGTGTGATGCTTAGGGCAAGCCTGCTCTTGCGTGCGATGAGTGCGAGCAAAATACAGAGACCATAAAAGAGACCGATGACAACTAAGCCCGCAACAACGGCTGCGCCAGCAAGCGTGAAATCAGTTTCCTCGAATCCTCGATGCCAGAACTGCATGATGGGCTCACCAACGAGCACGAGCCATGCGAGCACACAGGTCATCAATGCCCACCAGGTTGGTTGAAACCACGGGGCTGGTTTTGTATCTGTGTGATCCTTCATTCGAATCTTGCGCGCACAGTGCTCGCGCCCTTCGTATCAATCTCTCCCTGAATCGCATCAACAAAAGCATCCAGCCCCATCGCCCCAAGATCCTTCTCGATCCCGAACGCACGCACCGAGACATTGCCGGCCTCGGCGTCGCGTGGGCCGACGACGAGGAGGTAGGGGACTTTCCACTCCGAGCCGTCCTTGATTTTGGCTTGGATGCGTTCGTTGGTGTCGATCACGCTCGTGCGCACGCCCGCGTCGAGCAGTTTCTGATTCACAGCGTTCGCGTAGTCCGCAGATTTTTCGCTGATCGGCAAGACTCGGACCTGCTCGGGTGAGAGCCAGGTCGGGAACGCGCCGGCGAAGTGTTCGATCAGCACGCCGACGAAGCGTTCCATCGAGCCAAACGGGGCGCGGTGGATCATGACGGGTCTGTGCCGAGTGTTGTCGCTACCGACATATTCAAGCTCGAAGCGCTGCGGCAGGTTGTAATCGACCTGCACCGTCCCGAGCTGCCACTCGCGGCCGATGACATCCTTGACAACAAAGTCGATCTTCGGCCCATAAAACGCCGCTTCGCCGAGTTCTTCGGTGACCTTGGCCCCGATGCCTGCCGCGGCTTCCTTGCACGCGCGCTCGGCCCGCTCCCAGTTCTCAGCCGTACCAACATACTTGTCCGAGTCAGGATCGCGCAATCCGACACGCACGCGGAAGTCACTCATGCCGAGCGTCTCGAGCGCGATCTTGACGAGCTTCAAGCACCCCGCGACCTCGTCGGCGACTTGGTCCTCCCGGCAAAAGATGTGCGCATCGTCAACCGTAAAGCTCCGAACCCGTGTCAAACCTGAAAGTTCACCGGATTGTTCCCATCGGTACACCGTACCGAACTCGCTGAGGCGGATCGGGAGCTCCTTGTAGCTGCGTGGCTGGCTCGAGTAGATCTTGATGTGGTGCGGGCAGTTCATCGGCTTGAGCAGGTAGCCGTCGACATTGCCCTCGCTCATCATGTTGGCAAGGTCGCTGCACGAGCATCCCTCGTCGGCGATGCCTCGCAAGAATTCACGCTCGAAGACGGGCGTGAACTGGCTGTCGGCGTAGTAGGGGAAGTGGCCGCTGGTTTTGTAAAGCCCGAGCTTGCCGATGTGCGGCGTGTACACATCGGTGTAGCCCATCTTGCGGAGTTCGCCGCCGATCCAGTCTTGCAGTTCCTTGCGGATGATCGAGCCGCGCGGCGTCCAGAGCACCAAGCCCTGCCCAACATCTTCGTCAAAGTGAAAGAGCTGGAGCTGCTTGCCCAGTACGCGGTGGTCGCGTTTTTTAGCTTCTTCGAGGCGTTCGAGATGCTGCTTGAGATCCTTCTTTGAGAAGAAGGCGGTGCCATAGACGCGGGTGAGTCGGTCTGAGGTGTCGTCGCCATGCCAGTAGCTGGAGGCGAGGCTCATGATCTTGACCGCGCCGATCCGCCCGGTGCTGGGCACATGCGGTCCTCGGCAGAGGTCTTCCCAGTTTTTATTTGGTTCACCTGTTGCGTAAAAACTAAGTGAATCAGAGCCAGCATCGAGCGCCCGCTGTGCGTTGTCGAGCTTGTACTTGCTGCCCTCCATCGTCAGCTTGGCCATGCCCTCTTCGGCGGTGATGTCGTACCGTGTAAACGGCCGGTCTTCCTTGATGATCGCGTTGATCTCTTTTTCGATCGCCTCGAAATCACCCTCGCGGAGCGGCCGGTTTTCGGGGAAGGCGATGTCGTAGTAGAAACCCGTGTCCAGCGGCGGGCCATAGACGAGTTGTGCTTCGGGGATGATCCGCCCGATGGCCTCGGCCATGATGTGCGCCGCCGAGTGGCGCACGAGAAAGAGCGCATCCGTGTCTGGCTCGCCGTCGCGGGTCTTTGGTGTAATAAGCGATAATTCGCAATCGGAATTGATTGTTGTCGAGAGATCGACGAGTTCGCCGTTGACCTTGGCGCCGACCGCAGCCCCCGCCAAGCGCTCGCCGATGGTCATCGCGACATCGARCGCGGAAACCGGGCCATCGAACTCTTTCACCGAACCGTCTGGAAGCGTCACACGCGGCATGGCCACTGATCCTCTCGTGGCCCCTGCGTGCTCCGCATAAGCCGATCAAATTACGAACACAATCGGCGCGGAAGCCGCTTGGCAACCTATGTAGAGCCGATCTTGCCCACCTCGGCGAAAGTATACGGCTCTTGGGGTTGACACAATTGACTCAATGTTGTATATATCTGCAACCGATATATAACGAAACCGTATATATCCTCGGAGAACACCCATGCCCGACCCGATTCGCACTCCCTCGCTCACGCCGGACCACACCGAACTCGTGATCCTTTCCCTGCTCCGCGAGCAGCCGAGCTATGGCTACGCGATTTCCAAACTCGTTGCAGCCCGCTCTGATGAAGCATTCAAAGTTGGCCCGAGCCAGCTCTACCCATTGCTCACAAWATTGGAAAAACAAGGCTTAGTCGAGACGAACTGGGAAGAGRTCAAAGCAAAGTCCGCCGGCCCCGATGCCAACGGCAGGAAACGCAAGTGGTACAAACTTTCCGCCAAAGGTCATCGCCGTTTGCAGCAGCGCATCGAGGCGCACCAGCGGTTCACCTCGATCATCAATGCGTTCATCGCCGGCCCCGAATCCGCCGGGGCAGTGGCATGACCACAACAGACCAAAAGCAGCGCACGCGCATCCGCCCATCATCGCGCGACCCGATTACGCACTGGCTGGATGTGTTTACGAAGCTGCTCGCGGTGCCGCCCGCCGAGCGTTTGCGGATCCGCGATGAACTTGAAGATCACCTGCGCATGCGCGTTGACGATCTTCTGATCCTTGGGATGACCGAACCAGAAGCCGTCCAAAAAGCAGTCACCGAACTCGGCGAAACCGCTGAGCTTGCCAAACGATTCAAAGAAGCACGAACCAATCCCCGTAGGAGAATCCTGATGCACACCGCATTGTTCACAGWCGCCGGCCTGGCGTTGACATTCAGTATCGTCGGCATGAATCCGCCCACCAACCACAGCATGAATCCTGCACAATCACAGGGTATTGTTGASRTKMWKSCCGMMRKKRYYGRCAKYKMGRMMSAWSMKMKKCKSSWGKYCGWSMYYGMWRYCRKYSCSSKYGWYSWGSYWSWYGCGCAGCTCGCCGAATTCGCCGGGGCGCGACTCTTTGTGCATTGGGGATCGTTGGAAGCGGTAGGGCTTGACAGCGAAAGCGATGTCGCTGCGATCCCATCCAAGGGTCTTGAGATGAACAAGGTTCGGCAGCTCCTCAACTCCGCGCTCGGACTCGAAGGGCTTGACCAAATCACCGATAGCTTTGAAGACGGCTTGATGGAGATCGGCACGCAGCGGTACTTTGATATGCAATCAATGATCACGCTCGATCATGATGTGTCGGAACTTGTGCCCGCCGATCACATACTCGAATACACCAACGAAGCAGTWRYRCTTCGNGMYAGCMTYATAACTGTGGTTGAGCCGGCGATATGGGAGGGCGATGAGCCGATTGGTGCGATTGCGACCATCGGCACGCAACTGAGCGTGCGCGCACCAGAACGCATTCAAAAACAGATCACGGACTACATCGAACGGCTCCAGCACGCTCAGGCACAACAAGAACAGGCAAAGGAAGCAGAGCTACAAAGGAGCAATGAAGCGAGACTACGGCAGCGTGAACAAGCTCTTGACCAGCAGAAGAAGAACCGGGCAAAGTATTCGGATGATAATGAAAAATTAAAAAATATGCTTGTTGAATTGAGCCTGGGTTATTGGGAATCAGAATATAGTATCAGGGACTTTGAGAAAAAGTACCATGAGGCAACCGACGACGAGCGAGACCAGATCCGTTCGGGCATCGTAAAAGCCCGTGCCCGGCTTGAGGCTATCGAGGTTGACAGAAAAATGATCAAAGAGGAGATCCATCTCACTCAGATCTATTTCCGCCAATCCGGTGGTGTGATGATCCCCGCTGATTCCGACTGAATATCCCCCCTTTGACGCACGCCACCAAACCGGCGACACTACCCTCTGTGGGGCCCATCCCAAGATGTGGCACCACGGAGGGTTTCTGCATCCCATGATCTGCCCGTACTGCCAAGCCAACGACGACAAGGTCATCGACTCGCGCGCCAGCGATGGCGGGCGGGTCATCCGCAGACGCCGGGAGTGCATCGGCTGCCAGAAACGATTTACGACCTACGAACGCGTCGAGTTGTCCACCAAGCTCCTCGTCGTCAAGAAAGACGGCACCCGCGAGCCATTCGACCGCGAGAAGACAAGCCAATCCATCCACATGGCCTGTGGCAAGCGCAAGATCCCCGCGGACCAACTCACCCGGATGATCAACGACATCGAAGAAGAACTGCACCGCCAATTCGACCGCGAGGTCGATGCAAGGGTCATCGGCGAGCGCGTGATGGTCAGGCTCAAAGATGCGGATGAGGTCGCCTATATTCGTTTCGCCAGCGAGTACTACCAGTTTAGAAATGTCGACGACATCTCCCGCCAGATCATCGAGCTGAATGCCCGGATCAAGGATGTCARAAACCAGCAGTCACTCTTCAAGGAGTCCTGAGCGTGCGCTCACTTCCAATTTCCCTCGTTGTTGTTCTCGCATTCGCCGGCTGCCAAWCGCAGGGCGGCTCTGCAAGCCCGGGCCAGAACAACACGCCGCAGCAACAAACAAACCAAGCTGATCCGCTCCGGCCAATCAGCCAGGTCAACAACGCGAACAGGCCCAAGTGGAACCCGGACTGGTGGTTCAACCAAGCCTCGCGCACCACATCGGGCAGCGTCCAAGCCTGCGGGACCGCCACCAGCGGCACCCTCAAAGCCGCACGCCGAGCCGCGATCGACAACGCCCGCGACAAGGCTGTTTCGCTTGTCGGTGAAGGGCAATCCGAGCGCGTGATCCAGTCCGCATCCAACCCGAACACAGAAGGCGGCTTTACCGTCTGGGTTGTGATCGAGCTCGGCGGGCAATAAAGCGCACCCGTCAAGCGGGTTGGCTATCGAGCCGATCGATGTGCCACTGACCCGTCTTCGGGTCAGCGTTCTCCCCAAAATGTACGACAAAGCACTGACCTGCGGACAGGTCAGTGGCACGGGGCCGTCGAGGCTTTCGGAATCGTATGTCCGCAATAGCACGGCAAAAATGAAACACTCGTTGCCAGCCGCTATCATGCTGGCACACAACGAGGGGGTTTCCGATGCCAAAGAGCAAACTGATGTTTCCCGCGATCGCCGCTGTCGGGATCGTGGGCTATGTGACCGTCGCAGGATTGACCGGGTTCTGCCCGACGTGCCAACTGGTCACCAACTCCGTCTTTGGCTCAGCGACACCAACTTCGCTGACAACAGTCCCTGCGGAGGCCGATGCTGTGCAAGAAGCCGAATTTCAGCCAGAAGAAACCAAACCAGAAGAAACCGAGTCCGAGTTTGTCACCGTCCGCCGGCCCGGCTCGGTTGATATCGAAGAAACCTACAACCTCGACAACCTCGCTATCCCGCGCGATGAAATCCACACGCTCCTGCCAAAGGATGCGATCCCCGCGCTCACCGACCCGGCGACCGTGGCCGTGGGCGATGCAGATTYTCTGAACKAGTCTTCCCGCATCGTCGTGGTGCAGGTCGGCGATGAAGTGCTCGGCGTGCCTTTGGCGGTACTCAACTTCCACGAGATCGTCAACACCACGCTCGGCGGCGTCCCGATCGCGGCGACATACTGCCCGCTCTGCGACTCGGCGACCGTCTTCAAACGCACCGTCGGCGAGGGCGATGGTGCGGTTGTCCTGGAGTTCGGTGTTTCCGGCGCGCTCTACAACTCAAATGTCATCATGTACGACCGCACCGACCTTGGCCTTTGGAGCCAACTCGCACTTGAAGCAGTCAGCGGCCCACGCGTTGGCACACAACTCGAGTTTCTGCCCATCCAGATCATCACGCTCACCGAGTTCACCTCGCGCCACCCAGATGCACCCGTCGTCTCCAACGACACCGGCCACGACCGCGACTACACCCAGTCGCCCTACACCGCGTTCTTTGAAGACCCGGAGCGCATCCTCGTGCCGATGGTTGGCATCGGCGATGAGCTGCCCAAGAAAACACTTGGCCTTGGCATTCTCGCTGGTGAAGATTCGTACTTCATCCCCGCCGATGTCATAGGTGAGGGCCTGACCATCCAGACCTCCGCTGGCCCCGTGGTTGCCACATCGACCGAAGCCGGCATCGAGGTTTCAAAGGCACCAAACGGCGTGCGGACCGCGCAGGCGTTCTACTATGCGTGGTCCGCCTTCCACCCGACGACAGAGGTCATCGCCGAGTAACCCGCCGCTGTTCCCGCCCGTGTATCATCGGGCATGGCTAACAAAGCAACACCCACCGCAGCCGAGGCGATCGCAGACCTCAAAGACCGGGGCATCATCTACGACGGCTGCACCGTCATGGTCGGGGGCTTCGGTCTCTGCGGCATCCCCGAGCAACTCATCATCGCCCTGCGCGACACTGGCGTCAAAGACCTGACCTGCATCTCAAACAATGCGGGCGTTGACGACTGGGGCCTTGGGCTGCTCTTGCAAACGCGCCAGATCAAAAAAATGATCTCCAGCTACGTCGGCGAGAACGCGACATTCGAGAAACAGTTTCTTGATGGCGACCTCGAAGTCGAGTTCAACCCGCAAGGCACGCTCGCCGAACGAATCCGCGCGGGCGGCGCCGGCATCCCCGCGTTCTTCACCGCGACCGGCGTTGGCACACTCGTCGCCGAGGGCAAAGAAATCCGCAGCCTCGTCCCGCCCAAACAACTCGCACAATCAAACCGTGCTGGTGGCCCAGTTCTCCGAACTGGGGTTTCGCAAGTCCCGCCGYCCACCGAGCGCGAGTTCGTCCTCGAAACCGGCCTCTACGCCGACCTCGCCTTGGTCAAAGCCCACACCGCCGACCACTTCGGCAACCTCATCTTCAACAAAACCGCCCGCAACTTCAACCCCATGATGGCAACCGCCGCCGCGTTCACGATCGCCGAGGTCGATGAACTCGTGCCAACGGGCCAGCTCGACCCGGACCAGATCCACACGCCGGGTGGGTTTGTTGATAGGGTGGTGCAAACCGTGAGCGAGAAGCGGATCGAGCAGCGGACGGTGAGTGCGCTCTGATGCCACCGACCTGCACAAGACAGATGGCAATCGGATTGGTCTAGCCCAGTCGCAGCAGGTATCGCAGGATCACTGGCATAGAACCGGATCGTAGTGGCGGGCTGCACGGGCACGAGGTGAACCACGAAAAAAACGGCCCGGGCTGTGTGAGCCCGGGCCGTGTGGAGTAGTGATTGTAAAAATTCTTGTTTGTGAATATTTACGAGCAGCCGATGTTGAAGTTCGCGATCCAGGCTGTGAAGTCCGTCGGTGTGCAGTTGCCATCGCTGTTCTGATCGCACTCGGGGAGGTTGTTGTTGAAGGCGTTGATCCACGCTGTGAAGTCCGTCGGCGTCACCATGCCGTCGCCGTTGACATCGGCAAGGCAGGGCGTGGGCACCAGGTTGGCCTGGACCCAGTCTACTGCCGCCTCGTGTTGTGGTTCATCATGGAAATCAAATCCATGCACAAACCAGAAGGACGCGGTGCTTGCCCCTTCGTTCTCGAGTGTGAATGCCCACAAATATAGTCCCGCACTGGCGCCCGAACTGTTGATCAGCGAAAAGTCGATGTGCTTGTGCAAGAATCCGTCAGCGCTGGTCGTGTCGATGTCAAACCCGGCCACATCGCTGCCCGATCCGCCCAGATCCATGCTGAACACAGAGGAAGGTGCCTTGGACACATTGAGTGTCGTCCCGTCGGCGATGAGTCCAAAATCGACCGCACCGATCCCGTCCCAGTGCCACAGATTTGACATTGTGCCACCGATCTCAAACGCCTTTCCGGTGAATGACACAGCGGTGTTTCCCGCCAGCGGCAAGAAGCCCGCCGGAACATTCCCGCTGGACAAGGCGTTGAACCCCGGCTCATCGGTGGTCCCGAATATGTCAAACTCGGCATCGAACACACGCTGATTGGTGTTCACGATTGCCCCGGCGTCAAAGTCATAGGCTCCGGTCACCAGGTTCCCGCCAGCATCTCTGATCAGCATCATGTCTGCGTGCTGGCCTTGGGCCGGTCCGCTCATCACTACAGCAGCAACGAGCGTAGACAAAAGATACATATCACGATTCATAACTCTACTCCATTCCAAAAAAACAGGGTATTTCGATACCTGTTGTTATTTTTCAATCACGGGTGGAGCACGCGCCCCACCCAAATACACAAACAAAACTTACTGGTTAGCCGACGGGTCAAAGCGGTTACGGTCGATATCAGTGAGCAGATCCGTAAACCGAACAGCCTTGGCGTGTCCGTCAAGAAAGCCCCAGTTGCTGATGGCCTCTGGCTTGCCAGCATCACCAGATACAGCATTGATCTGCACCTGCTGCTGGGCTTTGAACGCTGGCGAAGGGTGATTGAGCCAGTTCTCGACATGAGGATGATCCGCGCCCGCGAACTGACCCTCGTACGCCATGATTAGAAAGTGAACCGTGCTCGACGGGGACCGCACATCGGTCATCCGATACCCCGCGTAGGGCATCACAAACCTCGGCCCCCACGGCACGGTCGTCGCATCCAAGAAGTTGTTGATCCCGTAACTACTCTGGCGACGCTGCTCATTGGGTGCGCCGGGGATCGGCTCGCCCAACGGATACGGCCCCCAATGTATGCTCTGGTCCAGAGGCGACCTTGCCACCAGTTCCGTGCCATAGTACTCACGCAGCGTCACGAACCACGCAGGATGGTCTCCGTGCGTGACTCCCCCGTGCGATAGGTTTGCCCGCACCAACGCCTCATCGTTGTCGATGGCATACATTGTGTGCGCGATCTCCATCTGCCGCATGTTGGACAGACAAGACAAAGCGCGACCCGCGTTCCGAGCCTTACCAAGCGCTGGCAACAAAATCCCGATCAGCAGCGCGATGATCGCAATCACCACGAGCWGTTCAATCAGCGTGAAACCTGTGCGATTCCGCATGATGACCCCCTTGGCGCATACACGCCAACGGTTAATATTCATATGTTGTATAAAAAACGCCGCTAGATTAGACGCAGAGTGTCGGCGGCCCGCGGGCCCGCAGCACGATCACCCCGGCTTGTTCTGGGCGCGACGCGTTGGCAAGCCGAATGGTGCTGCTCACCCGGAGCGGGAGAACCGGCTCGGGCCTCAGATCGGATGAAAACACCAACCCACGCGCCAGCACAAGGCACAACTGGCAGTTGTCATGCTCATCCTGATCGGGTGATTCAGGTTCGTGCTCATCGACATGTTCGGGGTCGGTATGTGCATGCACATGACACGGCGTGCTGGCATCGCCCCCGTGTGCGAACTGCACATGCATTCCGCGCAACATCCCATTGGCCTGAGCCACCAGGGCAAGCAGWACCAGCCATGATGTCCATCGATAACCGCGCAAAGAATCTCCTGCCTTGCGGCACCGCTGCAAAGCCCCTACAGGCCCCGCGCGACGGATCTAGCGTTTTTCCGACCAAACCACGAAATGTGGCCTGCTACAACTCTATCGTATGAGCGATTACACATTCGTCCAGCGATATTCGCCGGAAGAATGTGGAACCCAATGACCATGTTTGGCTCTGTGTGAGGTGCAGTGCCAACTTAGAGCGTCTTGCGAAATCTTGTGCCACGGCTGTGTCAGCCGTGTGGRYYGTTAKSGCSKMARAMACRSCKNNGACACRGCYSWSRSASCCGTGGCACGAGGAAATATGATTTCGCAAGTTGCTCTAAGCGAGGTGACTGCACCATTTTGCTGTACCCGATTCAGCCTGCGTTTGATTTGACGGGGGGCTGGTTGCGACTGAGTCTCAGCAAGTCTACACTGTGGGCGTGATTGTCACCGAACCAACCCGTACCAAGCCAATCAGGCTGACCCAGCTCGCGCAGGGGCAATCCGCCCGGCTGGATTCGTCCTCGTTGCCAGACATCCAAACCGAAGAACTCCGCGCGATGGGGCTTGGGCCCGAGTGCGAGCTTCGGGTCTGCAAAATGGGTGAGCCGTGCATAATCTGGCTCGGCTCTGGTGCCGGTGGGTGCCGGATTGCGCTGGCCAAAAAACTCGCTGACCATCTCCACGTCCGCCCCTGCTAAGGACGAAGCGTGAGCCAGACCGAACCAGCCCAACCACTCTCGGCACAGTCTCCCACCAAGCCCAGCGTGCCCATGACCGTTGCGTTCATCGGCAACCCAAATGTCGGCAAGACCACACTCTTCAACAAACTCGCGGGCCGAAAGCAAAAGACATCCAACTTCCCCGGCACCACGCAAGATGCGCACCTTGCAACACTCCAAGTCGGCACAAACGAAATCACGCTGATCGACCTGCCCGGGATCTACAGCCTCAATCTCAGTCAATCCGAATCCTCGATATGCCGGGGCGTGCTCGAAGGCTCGACCGCGCCATCGGGGCGAAAGGCATCCCCACCCGATGCGGTCTTGCTCGTGCTCGATGGCACGAACCTGCTGCGCAACCTTCGGCTTGCCGGCGAAGTGCTTTCAAGAAATTTTTCGACACTCGTTGCGGTCACCATGATCGATGATGCGAGCCGGCGCGGCATCCACATCGACAAAGACCGGCTCGAAGCGCACCTCGGCTGCCCGGTTGTGCTCGTCTCAAACAAGACCGGGCAGGGTATCGAAGACATCCGCAACGCGCTGACCGCCGGGCGGGCTTCAGTCGAGTCCATCCCGGTCGAGCAGAGCGCGCTCGAACGCTGGGCCGATGAGATCTACGCCGATGTTGCATCCGACACCAACACCGGCAGCGACCCGGACAAACTCACCGACCGCCTCGACCGCGCGTTCACCCACCCGATGCTCGGCGTGATGATGTTCGCCGCGATCATGACCGGGCTGTTCTGGGTCATCTTCAAGCTCGCTGCGATCCCGATGGACGGCATCGACTGGCTCTTTGGCTCACTCGGGTCAAGCATCGCCGATGTTCTCCCCGCTGGCCCGGTCCGAGACCTGCTGACCGATGGCGTCATCGCGGGCGTGGGGGGGACGGTGATTTTTCTGCCTCAGATCATCTTGCTTTTCTTTCTTATTGCGTTGCTCGAGCAATCGGGTTACCTTGCTAGGGCCGCGTTCGTGATTGATCGCTTGCTCCGCCCGTTCGGCTTGCCGGGGCATTCGTTCGTGCCTTTCTTGTCGGCGCACGCGTGCGCGATCCCCGCGATCATG
>NVSP01000005.1 GCA_002732755.1 Phycisphaera sp. | reverse complement strand
CTTCTTTCCTACAACCCAATGGGCGGCAAGATGCCGCCCCCACGGGATCGGATTACCGTTCCCAGCTCCACCGCAGCGACGCGTCGAGCACGCTTGGTGAGTATTCACGAAGCAGGTTCTGCGCGAGTCGATCCATGAGCAGCCGTTCTTGTCGGTCGCGGACTTCTTGTTCGAGGCTCTCGTACACCTCATCGAGCGTTGTTGATGTTGCGGGTGTTGTCTTCTCGACGAGCAGGATCGCGTAGCCGGTGTCCAGCGCGAGGATCGTTGAGATGGTCATGGGTTCAAGCTCTGCCAGCGTGCTGCGGATGACGACGGGCAGACCCGGGTCATCCGGGCTGATCGGGCCAAGGTCGCCGCCCAGCGAGGCGGACTGGTCCGTCGAACGCTCCGACGCGACCTCCATAAACGAGATCATCAGCCCGCGTTCTGGTGCTCGGCTGCGGATGTCCTGCAAAGCCTGTTGCGCCGCGTGGGGTGTGGCGGTCGTGATCATTCGTGTGTGTAGTTGCTTACCGAACCGGATCGTGTGCGCCAGCTCGATCAACTCGATTGAAGGCACAGCCTCATCTGCGATCAGCTTTCGCATCCCCGCGTTTCGGCGGAGCAGCGCACCTAGGCGCACCGGGCCAAGCCCCCGGCCTTCGAGCACGCGACGCACGAGCTCTGCGGCTTCCTCCTTAGAACTGCCCGGCATGAGCCTGTCCGAGAGCCGTTGCCGTTCTGCATCGACATCGGTTTCTGTGATCGCAAGCCCAGCGCGCTGGAGTTCGGCGCTCACCGCGTGGTCCAGGACCGCTTCTCGGATCGCCTCGGTCCCAGCGATCTCAGCGAGCACGGGCCAGAGAGCTGCGAGCGAGAGGGCCGAGTTCTCGATCAGGAGCGCGGGTCTTGCGCTCAGAGAGCCGCTTTGGGTGGTGTTATTTCCGCGTAATGGCAGAGGTTTCGGGCTTTGGGTTCCAGATCCGGCGCACCCGGATATGCTGGAACACAGGATGGCCGCGAGGGTCAGACAGAACGAGGCGCGTGGTTTCGTCATGCACGATCAGAGCGTCGGTTCTTGTGTTCGTCAAGCGAAGGGATGTGTGTGGACCATCAGCCTGTCCAAAATCGCCCAGAACAGCCGCAAGGCATGGGCCCCACAATGGTGCTCTGCCCGTACTGCGGCTCGCTCAGCGCGCACCTCAAACAATSCACCCAGTGCAGCGGCTACTTCGACCTCCTCTCCCGCCAACGCTCGCAGAACGCAATGGGCCCTTGGTTCATCCGCGATGTCTSTCGCGCGTTCCAGCCGGGATGCTCGCTTGGCACACTCGTGCGGATGACGCAGCGGGGCAAGATCAAGCCCGAGACCGTGATCCGTGGGCCATCGACTCGGCAGTTCTGGACCTTCGCGCGCAACACGCCGGGGATCTCGCACCTGCTCGGCGAGTGCCACTCCTGCCACACGCGGGTGATGCCGATCGCAAAGCTGTGCTCTTCGTGCAACGCCTCGTTTGTGGCGGATGACGATCGGCAGAACATGGGGCTTAGCCCGGTTCACCTGCTCCCGGGCGATGCGGATACGGCGACGATCGCGGCCTCCCTCGGCAGCAAAGCCCCGCCACCGACGATCCCGACCCAGCCGCCGCCGCAGATGCCCGTTGCGCCGTTGCCGGAAGTGCCTCAACAACCCGTCGAGCCGCCGGCGCCTCCCTTTCCGATCCCCGAGGTGCGTGTCATCTCTGCCGATGAACGCACCGGCCCGCCCGTCGCGCTCATGCTCGGGATCGCGGTGGCAGCCATCATGGTCGCCGGCGTTGGGATCTGGGCGTGGATGTACCTCTCCGGGCTGACAGCGCMCAGCCAAGACACCACCACGATCGTATCGACTGAGCATGATGTAGTACCCGTGGACTCCAACCCCATCGCAGAACACGCACTCGCAGATGAGCACGCAGCCCCCGAGCCGACGGTGCCCCAGCCCCAAGACGAGGCCCCCGTGGCTGACGAGGGCATCGAGGCCGAATCGGACCCAGAGCCAGTCCGCCCAGACCCGATTGACACAGCCCGCCTYGCGTATGATCGCATTGTGRTCGGTATCGCCAGCAGCAGCCTCGGCGACGAGGAGTTCGAGTCCCTGCTCGCTCAGGTCAGCGAAAATCAGCGTCCAGCGCTCCGCAAAGCCCGAAAACGGCGAGCCGAGCAGATCCGCCTCGGACGGGCCGGGGACTAGGTTCTTGGTCCACAGATCCAACTCAAACGAGCCTCTTTCTCTCTCTCGCGCGCAAGCGAGAGAGGCTCGTTTGAGTTGGATCTGTCTCAAAAACAACGGGCCTTCCCAGATTAATATCGACCCAATTCGAGCCTCCAGCGAACATTTCGAGCATGGCGAGCGAAAAGTCGATAGAGTGCATCTACCCGAGGAGTGTTCTGCTCGTGGGTCGCCGATCGTTTCTTCGCCGGGTTTCTTCTCGGCTCTGACGATGAAAGACAAGGGGAGTTCTCATGATTAGCCTCAAAGGCCGCCGCGGTTTCACATTGATCGAGCTACTGGTCGTGATCGCGATCATCGCTCTTTTGATATCGATTCTTATGCCCGCACTGAGCGGCGCACGCAAAAGAGCGCAGCTCATGCTCAGCCTGAACAACCAGCGCCAACAGGGGGTCGCAACCGCCTCGTACGGCGCGGAGAACCAGAGCCGGGCGTACACATTCTCGTGGAAACCGGGCCATGTGCCGGCCACATCGAATAGTGAACTGGCGCGGGCATGTGGAAACTTGCCTAACACCGCTGCAAACCACACAAGAGCCGCAGTGTTCCAGCAACTCGACATCGTGTCGCGGCTCTACAAGCACGAACTGCTCCCGCCTGTACCAGCGACGGCTCCAGCGGGGCACACGCCGTATGTGCTCTACAACCACTTGGTCATCAACGACCACATCGGCGAGCAGCTCCCATCCGAGATGGTGATCTCTCCCGGGGACAGGGCGCGTGCGTTTTGGCAGGATGACATGCGGGGCTACCTTGAAGACCCGAGAGGGAACGCATTCCGTCCGCCTTCACCTGCTACATCCTTCACGCAGCTCTGGCGGTGGGGCTTTAGCTCCTCGTACCAAACGGTTTCAGCCCACTATTCACCAGACTACGGCGACTTCAGTAATGATTCTCCACACTTTCGTTGGCCACGCACTGTTCAGCGTGCAAACACGCAGAACAGATACTTTATGCCGACTCGAGCGAATGTGCTAGGACGCCGCTCGCTCGATGAGGTCGCCTACCCGGCGCAAAAAGTGCTGCTGTACGAATCCTACCAGCGGTTCAACGGCCCCGAGCAATACTTCGCGTTTGAGGACAGCCAGGTTCCCGCGCTCTTCTACGACGGCCACGCCGACAATGTGAAGACGAAGGATTCTAACTACGGCTTCAACCCCAACCGGCCGGGCACGGGTGCCGACAATCCGCTTGAGATATCGGTCACATACATTTACGATCCCATCAGGTGGTGGGACCCGGTTGGTGCCGAGCGTCAGTCCGTTCCGGTGTACTACGACCAGACACGGCTTGGTCTGCRGGGCATCGACTTCAACGGCGANAMCAGTCGCCCAGGCAGGGAAGATGAGGGCTGTTGGCGGGTAAGCAAGCTCTGGTTCGGATCGTATTTTGAAACTTTCACAGCACCCTCTTTGCCGGGGGTGCTGTGCTTTTTGTCTGTGGCCGTGCATCCCGGCTTGCTCGGGTGGTCTTTGGATCATCTTGTACGATCACATACCATCCTGTGCCACGGCCGTGTCGGCCGTGCGGAGCTGTTGGGTGAGACTTGCGCAACGAAGACACGGCTCATAGAGCCGTGGCACACCGGAATGTGATTATGCACGGTGCTCTAAGGCTTGCACGGCGCATTTCCGCTGGTGTTTGGGCGCGTCGTATCCAAGTCTTCGGGGGCTATCATCTATCACGCTGGGGGCTTTTCGGCGTGATGGGAGGCTTGCATTGCGAGTGCTGATTGCTGACACATTTGAGGATCGGGGCATCGCGGGGCTTTCGGGTCTTGGGTGCGAGGTTTGGGTCGAGCCGGGGCTTGGGCCCGAGACGCTCGCCGAGGCCTTTGGCAGGCTTTCGCCAGAGGTTCTGGTTGTTCGCAGCACAAAGGTGCCGGCGGATGCGATCGCAGCGGCTGGCTCGCTGCGGTACATCATCCGCGCGGGTTCGGGGTACGACAACATCGACTATGCGTCGGCTGGCGATCGCGGGATCGCGGTGAGCAACTGCCCTGGGATGAACGCGGTCGCGGTCGCCGAGGCTGCGATGGGGCACCTGATTAATCTTGATCGCCGATTGCCCGAGCAGGATGCGCAGCTCAAGGCTGGCAGGTGGAACAAGAAAGAGTTTAGCAAAGCACGCGGGCTTAAGGGCATGAGTGTGTTTATTCACGGTTTCGGTGCGATCGGAAAAGAGTTTGCAACCCGGGCGCGGGCGTTTGGGATGGATATCTACGCGACGAGCCGGAGCATGAGCAAAGCCGACGCCGAGGCGATCGGCBTGACGCTTGTCGGTCTGAGCCGTGCTGAGATATTGGCGGTGTTGCCCAAGGTAGATGTTGTTTCGGTGCATGTTCCGGTGACAGCGGAGACGAAGGGTTCGTGCGATGCGGCGTTCTTTGGTGCGATGAAACCCGGCGCGTACTTTATCAACACGAGCCGGGGGGCGGTGGTCGATGAGGCGGCCTTGGCTGCGGCGTGCAAGACGARGGGGATTCGGGCGGGTCTTGATGTGTATTGCGRCCAGCCGGGGTTTAAGGACGGCGACTGGTGTCCGGGGATCGCCAATGTGCCCGGCGTGTACTGCTCGCACCACTGCGGGGCCTCGACGGACCAGGCGCAGCTTGCGGTCGCCGACGAGGTCGTGCGGCTTGTTGMAAAGTATAAAGAAACAGGTMAATATGAGAATGTRATCAACRGCGATCACCTGAGCAAAGAATCGGCGGGYGCCTGAGCRAAGGCTCGGCCAGTGGAGACAGCGATGACGACGTGTGCAACGACCGATCTGAACACAACCAAGCGTGCGTACAACTTTTCAGCAGGCCCGGGCGTGATCCCGGAGGATGTCATCCGTGCTGCGCAGGAGGACCTGTGGTCGATCTTCGGTTCGGGGATCGGGATCCTCGAGCACAGCCACAGGGGCAAAGAGTTTGACCGGGTGATCGAAGAAGCGGAGGCGGACTGCCGGCGCGTGGGCAATATCCCCGACAACTACCGGGTGCTGTTTTTGCAGGGCGGGGCGACGACGCAGTGCTACCAGGTGCCGATGGCGTTCCTCGCCGACGGCAAGACCGCTGACTACTTCAGCACCGGCAAGTGGGCGACGGATTCGATGAAAGAAGCGGGGCGGTACGGCACCGTCCACGTCGCGGGCTCGTCGGAAGCAACCGCGTTTGACCGCATTCCGGATGATGCGGATACCAAGTATTCGGATAGCCCGACGTATGTCCACTATACGAGCAACAACACAATCATGGGTACGCAGTGGCACCGCACGCCGACGCCGCCGGGCGATGCGTGGCTTGTGTGCGACGCGTCGAGCGATATCTACAGCAGGCCGATTGACATCACCAGGTTTGGGATGCTCTATGCGGGCGGGCAGAAGAACCTCGGCCCAGCGGGCACGGTTCTTGTCATCGTGCGCGATGACATTCTCGAGAAGCAGGTGCGCGACCTGCCTTGGATGCTGGACTACAAACTTCAGGCGAAGAAGCAGAGCCGGTACAACACGCCCCCGACATTTGGGATCTACCTGATGGGTCAGGTGTTCAAGTGGATCGAGCGGCAGGGCGGCCTCGGCGAGATCGAGAAGATCAACAACGCCAAGGGCAAGGTGCTGTATGATGCGATCGACGGGAGCGATTTCTATACGCCGCACGCGCGGGTGCAGGATCGTTCGCTGATGAACATTACATTCAAGTCGCCAAGCGCAGAGCTTGACAAGAAGTTCCTCGCCGAGGCGGATGCTCACTCGATGGCGAATCTCAAGGGTCATCGCTCGATCGGCGGGATGCGCGCAAGCATGTACAACGCGTTCCCGCACGCTGGCGCTGTCGCTCTGGCATCGTTCATGAAGGACTTTGCCCAGAAGAACGGCTGAGCCTGTAGTATCTGCGTATGTACAAGCTCGCGTTGATCATTACCGTCTGTTTTTGTGCCCATGCTTTTGCCCAGCCGGGCGACGACACGCACGGCATCACGCTCGAACGCATCATGGCGAACCCCGAGTGGATCGGGCAGTTCCCGGAGCGTTCGTACTGGTCGGACGACAGCACCAAGGTCTTGTTCTTTCGGGACCGGTTGGGCGAGAGCACGCAGGATCTGGTTGAGATTGACCTGAGTATCCAAGAGGAACGCCTGCTTGGGCTTTCAGAGCGGTCTTCGATGTCGCGGACGAGTTGGGTGTACAACATAGATCGGTCTCGGCGGGTGTGTGTTCGGGCTGGAGATTTATATCTTCATGATATCACAAATGACATGACAACTCAGCTCACGCGCACCGCCGCGAGCGAGTCGTCGGCGATGTTTCTCCGCAGCGGAAATGAGATCGGGTATGTGTCGGGAGGCAACTGGTTCATCTTGAACCTTGCGAATTCATCGGTTCGGCAGGTCGCGGATGTGCGGTTTGTGGATGAGCCGGAGGATGATGAAGAGGACGGCGAAGGCTATCTCGATCAGCAGCAGGAGCGTTTGTTCACAACGCTTGTAGATCGGCAAGAGTATGCCAAAGCGCGTGAGGCACTCCGAGATGGTGTGCGAGAGGCGAATGGTTCGTTGGTCGCGGGGCCGTTTTATCTTGGGAAGAAGTACGAGCGACGCAGGCACGCGATGTCCGACGATGGGCGGTATCTGGCGGTCGTGGTTTCGGAGCCTTGGGACGATGCCGAGCAGGATTCGATGCCCGCGTATGTGACCGAGGATGGGTATGTTTCGACGAGCGAGGTCCGCCACAAGGTCGGTGTTCGGCAGGGGCGGGMTGAAGCGTTGTACCTGATCGATACCAAATCCGAGGCGTTAGCGGAGGTTGATTTGTCTGATCTGCCGGGGATCAAAGACGACCCGCTCGCGTTTCTTAAGAGTTCTGATACAGAAGACAATGCTGAAGAAAGTGAAGATGAGGAAGAGCCCAAGGCGCGTGCGGTATCGATCGGATCGCTGCGGTTTCGCCCGGGTTCGCACACGCTTTTGTTGCAGGCGAGCAGCCATGACCACAAGGATCGCTGGCTGGTCGCTGTCGAGCCTGGCGACGGTGAGGGGGCGGCGGTTCGCTCGGTGTTCCGTGATTCGACAGAGGCATGGATCAACCGGCGCACCGGTCGATCGGGCTGGACCAGCGATGGCAGCGTGTTCTGGTTTCTCTCGGAATCATCGGGCTATTCGCACATGTACGCATGGGACGGCTCGGCGGTTCGGCAGGTCACACGCGGCGAATACGAAGTCTGGGATGTCGTGCAAACACCAGAGGTTGGCGTGCTCCTTGCCCGCACAAACATGCCAGATCCTTCGGTGTACGAGGTCGCGCGCATCTCGATCGAGGATGATTCGATCGAACTGCTGACGAGCTATGGAAAGGTTGTTGAGCGGTTTAGCGTCTCCCCGGATGGGCAGAGTCTGCTGGTCGAGATGTCAACCAATGACACACCGGCGGAGATCTATGTTCAGAGCATGGCCGATGATTTTGAGCCTGTGCAACTGACCGATTCGTTGAGCGAGGAGTTTGGGCGGCTGCCGTGGATCAGGCCCGAGTATGTCGATGTGCCATGCCGGGATGGGCGGAGCATCCGGGCGAGAGTGTACGCGTTCGACAGCGGGGGCAGCGAGCAGAGCGCAAAGCCGGGCGTGATATTTGTACACGGCGCGGGGTACACGCAGAGCGTTCACCGGGGCTGGCCGTACTACTTCAGGGAGATGATGTTCCACTCGCTGTTGGCGTACAAAGGATATATTGTTGTTGATATAGATTACAGAGCATCTTCTGGTTACGGCAAAGACTTCCGCGAAGCGATCTACCGGAACATGGGCGGCCCAGAACTTGAGGACATGGTTGATACCGCCAAGTGGATGACCGCCGAGTACGGGGTTGAGCCGGGGCGCATCGGGACTTACGGCGGGTCTTACGGCGGGTTTCTTGCCATCATGGCGATCTTTCGGGAACCGGAGGTTTTCAATGCGGCAGCGGCGCTTCGGCCCGTGACCGACTGGGCACACTACAACCAAGGCTACACATCGAGCATCCTCAACACGCCCGATGTCGATCCCGAGGCGTACGAACGATCTAGCCCCATCGAATACGCCGAGGGTTTCCGGGGCGGGCTGCTGATCTGCCATGGCATGCTCGACGACAATGTCCTCGTCCAAGACACCATCCGCCTCCAGCAGCGCCTCATCGAGCTTGAAAAACAGGACTGGGAGGTCGCGCTCTACCCGATGGAGGTCCACAGCTTCATCGAACCCTCGGCCTGGCTCGACGAATACCGAAGGGTTTTCAAGCTCTTTGAGATCCGCCTCAATTCGGCAGACAATTGATTCGGCGAACGGATAGTTGGGCTGCTACGATCAGCTGCACGCGGGTGTAGTTCAGTGGTAGAACGTCAGCTTCCCAAGCTGGATGTCGTCGGTTCGACTCCGATCACCCGCTTTGAGCTCGCGTTCCTCTAAGTCCACGAACTCACCCTGCTCGGGCATGGGTGATAGGGACTGATTTACCTATAGGATGTTTGCACGCGCGCTGACGGCGCTGTAAGGTTTCCCCGTGACCCCGGAATTAAATTTCGTAGCACGGAGCGATTCACTTGCCGGGTCATTCATTCCTATGTAAGGTTCTCGATCGCGTCCGCGGCGCCCGTCAGACTGCAATTCTGACCATTTGCGTACCACTGGCCAGATAGTGCAGTGGACTCCTCGGCGGCGTAGCTTCCTACAGGCGATGTGTGGTTGGTACCCGAGTGACGAGTGAGACCGTGACTTTCAGGTCTACTGTGAATTGAATGTGGAATCAACAATAATTGGCTTGTGCGCATGGCGATAGGGCTGTAACCTCTAGTAATGAAACAATTGAAGAGGCGTAAAATCACTCTCAGCAATACTTTTAAATTCATGGCAGCGATGAGTTTCTGCGGGTGTAGCTTGGCGCACTCTCAGGTACTCTTTAGCGTTGAACTCGACGGGCCCGCAGGGCTTGTTGGGGATCAGATCTTTGCAGGGAATCCTTCAACCATCTTTGGGGGCGGGATAGGCTCGGGCCTTGGCGCAACCGAAGATGACATCGACGGCTTCAACCGCCGAGAGACTCTCGCGGAATTCTTGTTCTGTATCTCTGTTGATGAAACTAGCCTCGGTGGGCCGGCACCTGTGAGTTCTGCTGTCTTTGGTGGAATCGTTCCGGAATTCAATGTTACAACCGAGGGCGCGATCGACCGCCAAGCTGGTAATGCGTATCTCTCAACAGAAGCGTTCACACGAACCGGGATCGTCGGCTCACCYGTGAGCATGGGYGAGTTYAAYAATGTGCTTGCGATCAATGAATCGGTCACGAATGTTTTCCCGTACAACTTGCCATCGAATAACTTTGGGCTCACTCCTCCAACAATACCGGGCGTGCACCCTCAAGGCTCTACCAATGATGTCGATGGTGGCAGCGGTCCAATGGCCAGCGGTTCGAATTTGTTCTTTACACTGACCGACGCATCGCCCTCGCTGAGCAGTGTTGCAGGCGGGGTTGGCAACGGTGCAACCGTATTTCRTGATTYMACGCCGACTGGCCYMGGCGGRGACGAATCRGTCTTTGGGGTTGCMTMYGACTTTGGRCTCGGTATCGGCGATGACATCGATGGCCTTGTCGTATTTGATGATGACACTAACGGAGTCTTTAGTTCGGGTGATCAAATCTTGCTCAGCCTCGCTCCCGGATCGGCAACATTGACTTCTCTGGGTCGCAGTGCTGCAGATGTATTTTCAATCACCTTTGGTGGCCAACTCGAATTGCTTGCMACRCAYGACATGCTTGGGCTKGGGTTCAATGACAACCTGAATATGCTGGCATTGACACCTCTGTCTGGCACGGCAGCGGAAACGATTGCCAATAAAATCCCAGCACCGGGCGGCGTTTCAGTCGTACTCTGCGGTTTGGTTGCCGCTGGGCACCGAAGAAGGCGATCATGAACTAGATATCTATCTGTGTGAGCAATTGCTGGATTTCCTTTGACCGCTGATGCTCAGCGCCGAGTTGTAGGATGCAAACTTCGAGTGCTTGTTCAAGACACCGCTTTGCCTGCTCGTAGTCCTCGAGTCCGATGAGGCACTCACCAAGGTATCGGCGGAACGCTGCCAAGTGCGGATGGTCTGGGCCGAGCACTTCATGGCCGGCGGTCACGGCGTGTTCCAGATACGGTTTGGCATCGGCAAAACGACCGAGTTGACACAGCGTTCCACCAAGGTTTGACGAGGAGATCAGCGTATGGGGGTGGAGTTCGCCGAGCA
The DNA here is from genome assembly GCA_002732755.1 of Phycisphaera sp. GTDB lineage: Bacteria > Planctomycetota > Phycisphaerae > Phycisphaerales > UBA1924. The sequence continues at coordinate 18,413 of NVSP01000005.1, read as the reverse complement.
CCCGTCGTCGGGCTTGGAGTGTCTCCGCGTGTCGGGTCGTGGCTTCTTCGAATCTGCCACGCCTGTAGTACCAGCTTGCAAGGTTGTTCAGTGAAGTGAGCGTTGATTCGTCGTCTGGGCCGCGAGCGGTTCGGCACATCCGGTATGTTTCAAGATGCAACGATTCGGCTTCTTCGTACCTTTCTTGGCGTGTGCAGATGAGCGCGAGGTGGTTCATCGAAGCGATCATTTCATCGCTGGCCCCGCCATCGGGTGTGTGCCTTCGGTCGATCGATTCCCGTGTGTATTTCTCTGACTCGTCGTCGTCTCCGAGTTCGTATGTCAGCGAAGCGAAATCGTCGAGGGTTGCCAAAGAGTCGGCGTGGTCAGGTCCAAGCTGTTCTCGATAGATCGCCAGTGCTTGTTTGATATGCGAGTGCGCCGAGTCGTAAGCACCAAGGCTTTTGTATGTTCGGCCGATCGTTCGTCGCACCGCGGCCTCGACGAGTGGGGCATCAGAGAACCGTTCGTCGATGACAGCAGAAGCCGCGTCAATGGCGTCAACAACAGTAATCTCTCTGCCGCGCAGCTCGGGGGCTGCGCTAGCCAAAATGTCCTCATTGAGAAAGCGGCTGACCTCTTGCCTGATCTCGGCTTGATGCTCAGCGTTGGCTTTCTGTTCTTGTGCAAGAGTCATGGCGTCTCGCGCCCGTCGTTCTGCTGCCAACGCCCTGTCGCGTTCAATCCCTGCGCGARCAAGCGCGAGCARCGCGACGCCCAGGCCGMCAACRAGTGCGGCMGCTACTRCGATGAGTGCAACAATCGGCGCRAGWCGCACCTGTCCGAGTGCGAAGAGAACAATTGCTGTCGCAATCGTGGCTGCACCGATGGCGACGAGTAATCGGCGGTTGCGTGAGATGAATCTGCTGATGTTGTACGCCGCCGACGGGGGGGCAGCCGAGACGGGTTCCATGCGGAGATAGCGACCAATGTCTTCTGCGAGTTCTGACGCCGAGGCGTACCGCATCGTTCGGTCTCTGTGCATGGCCCGCATGATCATCCAGTCGAGCTCGCCCCGAATTCGGCGTGGCAGGGCGTGCGGGTCCGTGCTGCGCAGTTGAGAGATCCTGCCAAGATCGGTCCCCATGCTGTTGAGCTGTGCCGATGGCACAAGGATTTCTGTTTCGCGGAGAGCGGTCTGGATGCCCGCGATACCCGATGCCATCGCTTTCTTTGTGTCGATCGGGAGGGTGCCGGTCATCAGTTCGTACATGAGCACACCGAGCGAATAGATGTCTGTCCGTGTGTCAATCTCGAGCGAACTCATTTCCGCTTGCTCGGGGCTCATGTAGCCCGGCGTACCAATCATCTGGCCGTGGCCGGTGAAGATCGTTTTGTCGGTAAGTTTTTGGCCGATCGCTTTGGCTACACCAAAGTCAATTACCTTGGGCATCGGCTCGGTGTCGATTGCGGTGATGAGGATGTTTGTTGGCTTGAGGTCTCTGTGGATGATGCCGCGTTGGTGCGCGTGCTGCACAGCTCGGCATACCTTGGCGCAGAGTTCGAGTCGGTGCCTGATGTCAAGACGGTGTTTGTCGCAGTACTCGGTGATGGGTTCGCCCGGCACATACTCCATGACAAAGTATGGCTGGCCCTGGTCGGTCTTTCCTGCATCAAAAACGCGGGCGATACCCGGATCGTCCATAAGAGCGAGCGCTTGCCGCTCGGATTCAAAGCGGGCCACGACGCTGCGCGACTCCATACCTTGGCGGATGACCTTGACAGCGACGCGCCGGCGAACGGGGGTTGTTTGTTCTGCCAGGTAGACGGTCCCCATGCCGCCGTCGCCGAGTTTTTGGAGAATATGATACGGCCCGATCGACTTTCCGACCTGGCTATGTTCTTCGACCTGAAAGAACTCTTGCTCGCACGCATCGCGATCCGCATCCAGCAATGCCATCAATCGAGCTTGGAGTGATGTATCGTGTTTGCATCGCTCATGGATCAGTGCCCGGCGGTCTTTCTCGGGTAGGTCGAGTGCCTCGGCGAAGAGTTCCATCTCCATATCTCGATCGGGAGTTGGATCGGTCATGTCGTGTTCTTTGACATCTGCATAAAGAGCCAAGCCCGGCCGTACGCCCACTTGCGTTTGACGGTGCGTGCGGAGATGTCCAGAGCCTCGGCTACACCCTCAATGTCGAGGCCGGCAAAGAACCGCAGGAGGACAACCTCATGCACCTCTGGGTCGGTCTGGGAGAGTTCTTCCAGAGCATTCTCGAGAGCATCGAGGCGTGAGTCCGGGTCGTCGGGGTTCGTACCGATGAGTTGTTCGAGTGCGTCATTGCCTAGGCCGCGTTTGGCATCGTTTCGCCGGCGAGCACGCTCGATGAGAATGCGTGACATGGCCCGTGCAGCCGAGGCGAAGAAATACGCCCGGTCTTTGGGAGCGACTCGCTCGCCGCCGAGCAGCCGAACATAGGCCTCATGGACAAGTGCGGTTGGTTGGAGCGTGTTGTCTGGGCGCTCCGAGGCCATCTGGCGCGAAGCGATCGCTCGGAGCTCGTCGTASACAGCYTCCCAGAGGTCAGAGCGTGCACRGGCATCCCCTTGGCACGCTTCGCCGAGCAAGATCGTGATGTCGCCGGTCGATCCGGCATTCGCATCGCTCATGGACTCAGTATCCCCACAGAAGGGGTTCTGTGCAACTCTCAGCCCGGAAACATGGAAACCCGTTTTATTTGTATCCAATCTGGCCCCTCCAAACGGCGAGGCTCGCAGGACCTAGTGAGAGGCGGTGGTGTTCACCGTGACTCAAACAAGAAACAGGAGAAAGTCATGCGTCAGCACACCACACAGTCAACCTCACAGCGTTTCAGCAACAACGGCAGYGGGGCAAAGAGGCTCTCCAAAGCCATGCTGTTGTGCAGAGGAAGTGCAGTACTGTCAGTGTCGTTATTTACGGCAACCGCAGCAGGGCAAATCAATACTCCGGCCGACTGGAGTCCGACCTTTGCTCTAGGGTATGAGAACCCAACAATCCAGGCGTATCCAGAGCTGACGAATACAGACATCYTTGCACCSGGMCCATTCGGTGGCCCRCCKATTCTGGYGCTCGATGGATCRTWTGTWGGWCTRCCAGATACATGGGCGTWYGAYGATGTRGCGCACAGCATGGGTGCAAGAGCGGACATTTTCTACTTCTCTACAAACCGCAAGAGCCAAGGACTGGTCAACACCGATGTGCGAGGCCAAGCCAATTTTGGGCAACATGAAGGTGATGTCTTCACCTCGTCGCGTGATGGAACGAACACACTCGTTGTGAACCAGGCAGATTGGGGCATGCTCCCGGCGATCAACTCCGATGTGTTCTGGGAGGATGCTGGCGACAATATAGTTTCGCTCGATCTGAAACCAGAAGGCACGGGGCTGCCCACGATAGGTGGTGCTGACATTGTGTACAACCTCGATTCATACAACACGATGGGTGTGAGCGGTGCCGATATCTTGGCTCCCGGCGTCGGCGTGATCGTTGGATACGCTGCCCTTGGCCTTCTCTTTGACGACGAGATCGATGCAATGCATGTCGACAACGGTGACATCTACTTCTCGCTGAAAAGAGACTCGATCASCGCGTTACTCAACGGATTTAGTGGGGCCGATGTATTCCTGTCCGGTGCCGGTGGCGCCTTCTCTTTGTGGGCAACGGCTGCACAACTCGGGCTGCAAGATGTCGACGAAATCGACGCAATCGCATTTACCTCGGTGCCGGCTCCGGCAAGCCTTGCTCTGCTCGGAATCGGCGGGCTTGCGGCAGCCAGACGGCGACGGGCATAGCACCATCCACCTCCATCCTTCGCATCTGGACACCAGAAACCAGATCGAAGTCATGTCTCTCTTGTCTTTCTTCTTGGTGGCTCTGATCAAGTCACACGCAACCCCGGGTTGAGGATCCCGGGGTTGTGTTTGCTACCAGCACCCAGCGGTAAAGTTTGCAATCCATGCGGTGCGATCAGCTTGCCCGCTTTGGCGAAATCAGACTTCCGCAACCTAGAGCAACTTGCGCGATCGTGTTCGGCATGGGACGATGCAGGCCAAGCAAGGAGGCGGTGTCATGCGCATCCCGGTGCAGACGGCGGTTCGGTTAGGCATGTGGATCTCCAAGTCGCCCGGGTAGTTCAATCCCGGGCCGTTTGCGTGCGCCCATGTCCGAGCAGGGTGGGCCCGCGGACTTGGAGGAACGAGAGTCCAGAAAGCGGGTGACCGGACTCGAACCGGTGACATTCAGCTTGGAAGGCTGACGTTCTACCACTGAACTACACCCGCTGGAGTCTGAGCACAACTATATACCGGCCAGAGCGTCACAGCGACTTGTTGGTCGCGATGTGGTAGTGGGGGTCTTCGCTGATGTTGACCTCGACGAGCTTGCCCGCTTTGTCCAGGAGCTGCTGACAGTCGTGGCTCAGGTGGCGAAGGTGCAGGCGCTTGCCGAGCTTTGTGTACCGCTCGGCGAGGTTGTTGATCGCCTCCAGGCCCGACTGGTCGTAGACCCTGCTGTAGTAGAAGTCGATGATCACATCATCGGGGTCGTTGGCAGGCGTGAAGAGTTCGCGGAACTCGCCCGTGGTGCCAAAGAACAGCACGCCGTGGAGTTGGTAGACCTTGCTGCCCTGCTCGTTGATCTGAACATCGGCGACGATGTGTTTGCTTTTTTTCCAGACAAAGACGAGCGCCGAGAGGGCGACCCCGATGATGACCGCCGAGGCGAGGTCGTGCATGAACACGGTGTATCCCGCGACGACGAGCATGATGAAGACTTCGGTTGTCGGGATGCGCCGCCAGGTTTGCAGCGTGGTCCACTCGAATGTGCCGATGACGACCATGAACATCACGCCCACGAGCGCTGCCATCGGGACGGCTTCGATGTAGGGCGCAAGGAACAGGATAAAGGCCAAGAGCGCACACGCGGCGGTGATGCCCGAGAGCCTGCCTCGCCCGCCCGATTTGACATTGATGAGCGATTGCCCGATCATCGCGCACCCGCCCATGCCGCCGAAGATCCCGCAAGTCACATTGGCGATGCCCTGCCCGACACACTCGCGGTTGCCCCGCCCGCGCGTTTCGGTCAACTCATCGATCAGCGTCATCGTCATGAGCGATTCGATCAGACCCACGCCCGCAAGGATCAGCGAGTACGGCAAGATGATCCAGAGTGTTGCCAACGAAAACCCGGGCAGTTCAAAGTCGAGCCATGCGAGCCGGGGTAGCCCGCCAGCGATACCGACCGATGCCGTATCTACTGACGCAATCGCGACGGCTTTCTCCGCATCGGTCAAAGGTGCGATTGGACCTTTGGATATAGGCTTTGCTTCGACATTCTTGGGCAGCGAGGCCTCGACACTGGCAAGGATCGCCATATCTTTGTCGTGCTGGGCAGACCTGACCGCGGCGGCYCGCGAGCTGTCTACAAGCATGTCCTTGACCGTCAGCACCGGATGAAGGGCCTCGGTGTCGCCGGCCTTCTTGTCGGCGTTGGAGTTCATTGCAAACGCAACAAGTGACACAAGCAAGATGGCAGCCAGAGAAGAAGGCACAGCCTTGGTCAAGCGAGGCAAGAACGCGATGATCCCCATTGTGACTGCGACCAACCCGAGCATCGACCAGAGCCTGCTGCCTTGGAGCAGGTGCATCGCCCCGTCGGCGCCGAGGGTTTTGAAGCTGCCAAACTGCGCCATCAGGATGACAACCGCAAGCCCGTTGACGAACCCCAGCATCACCGGGTGTGGGACGATGCGGATGAACTTGCCGAGTTTGAGGAGCCCGATGGTGATCTGGAACAAGCCGCAGAGCACGACCGCCGGAAAGAGATAGCCGATGCCGTTGTGCGCGACGAGCGCGACCACGACCACGCCCATCGCCCCGGTCGCGCCCGAGATCATGCCGGGCCGRCCKCCRAKSASSGMRGTGATGAGSCMGAYGAKGAASGCSGCGTARAGCCCGACCARRGGTKSSACSCCCGCRASRAASGCRAASGCSACSGCCTCKGGYACSAGCGCRAGRGCCACCGTAAGCCCCGACAGAATCTCGGCTCTGGGTGAGCCGCTGAGCGCGTTTCGAAGATCAAAGAGTTTCGACCGGAACGGAAGAATATTGAGCAGACGGAAGGTTTTGTCGGACATGCGGTTGGGATCGCCGTAGTTGGGTGTGTGGCTTCAAAGATTCGGTGAAGAAGGCTACCGATCATCATCCTGATGTCAAGGCAAACCGGCCCCCACAATCTGGTAAGCTGGTACTGGGAGGGAGCTAGGCGATGAATCTGTCAGCAATGAAAACCACAGCGGCGATCGTGCCTTTGGTACTGGTGATGCTTGGGCTTTCGATGAGTAGCCAGATTCATCAGCCAAGCGAGCCTGATCCACTCGCCGACAACATCGAGTTTATGCTCAAACACTCTGTCTCGCCGTTATTGGAAACCTTCTGCATCAGTTGCCACGGCGAGGACCGCTCTAAAGCCGACRTCCGGTTCGATGGGCTGTCGAGTATCACATCGATTTTGGCCCAAGCCGACGATTTGGAAATAGCCCGCCAGATGCTCGCAACAAACCAGATGCCGCCCGAGGACAAACCCCAGCCCACCGAGCACGAACGCCTCATCATGGTCCAATGGCTCGACGAGGCGCTCAACTACACATCCCCGACCGGCGAGATCGACCCGGGCTGGTTCACCATCCACCGCCTCAACCGCGACGAATACGCAAACACACTCGGCGACTTGCTCAACATCGACACATTCGATATCGCAGACGACCTCCCGATCGATGATGTTGGCTACGGCTTTGACAACATCGCCGATGTCCTGACCGTTTCGCCCCTGCACATGCAGGCGTATCTCGATGCCGCCGAGCGCGCCGTCGTGCTCGCACTCGGACCAGAAATCATAATCGGGAACGAWCCAAAGATCATACCGGGCATCAAGCGTGAGGGCAACGGCCGACCACTGCGCCAAGGCGGGCAGTTCTTCACCACCAACGGCGCACTCCGTGCAGACATCAACATCCCCATCACCGGCGACTACGAACTAAGCCTCTACACATGGGGCGACCAAGGCGGAAGCGACCTGCCACACCTTTCGTTCCGCGTCGATGGGAAAGAGATCAGGTCACTCGATATCAACGCGACATCCGAAGCAGAGGCAGAGCACTACACATTCAAGCTCCGCCTGACCAAGGGCAAGCACGACATCGCGGCGTACTTTACCAACGACTACTGGGTCCCAAGGGTCGCAGACCGCAACCTCGCCATCGACGGCATGTCCATCGCAGGCCCAACGAGCGAACGCGGCATCCAACGGCCGGCGATGTACCTCGATATATTTGGTAACGATGATGAACCGATAGTACAAGCCGAGCGATTCGCAGCGGACTTTCTCCCCCGTGCCTACCGAAGACCGGCCTTGCCCGATGAGACCAGGGCGATGTTAGGGCTTTACAATGACACGATTGACGAGGGCMACACTCACGAGTTCGCAGTGCGACAGATGATGACCGCGGTCCTCGTCTCGCCGAGCTTTCTCTACCGAAGCATCAACCACCAGAACCCAGACGACCCAAGCGATGTCTACCGGCTTTCGAGCCACGAACTCGCAAGCCGGCTTAGTTATTTTCTTTGGAGCTCGATGCCCGACGATAAGCTGCGCAGACTCGCCGACCGGGGCGTGCTGACCGATGATGCGGWGCTGCACCAACAGATCACCCGGCTGCTCAACGACGACCGAGCCGATGCGTTTGTCGAGAACTTCGCCGGCCAGTGGCTCCTGCTCCGCAACCTGCCCGCGATCGAGATCGATACCGAGTTGTTCCCCTCGTACTCGGCCCGTGTGCGCCAAGACATGCAGACCGAGGCCGTCATGTTCTTTGCCGATGTGCTCCGCGCAGACCGCAGCATCTTCGACCTGATCGATGCACCGGATGTTTTCATCAACCAGAGACTGGCTGAGCACTACGATATCGACGGGGTCAAAGGCGACGGGTTCCGAAAGGTGATGCTGGAACCCGGGTCGGTCCGGGGCGGCGTGCTCACGATGGGCTCGACGCTGACCGTCACAAGCAACCCAACACGGACAAGCCCGGTCAAACGCGGGCTGTATGTGCTCGAACAACTCCTGGGTTCCGCGCCACCACCGCCGCCCGCCGACATCCCAAGGCTCGAAAAATCCGCCCAATCTGTAGGCCAAAACGCATCGCTACGCGACCAACTCGCTGCCCACCTGACCGACACCGCCTGCGCCTCGTGCCATATCAGGATGGACCCAATCGGCCTTGCGATGGAGAACTTCGATGCCGTCGGGAGGTGGCGAGACGCGTACGAAGATGCCCAGATCGACAGCTCTGGAGTCCTGCCCGGCGGGCTGGAGTTTGACGGCCCGGTCGAACTCAAAGCCATCCTGCTCGAACAAAAAGACGCCTTCCGCGAACACCTCGCCGGCGAACTGCTCACCTACGCCATCGGGCGGGGCACGGAACCATTTGACCGACCAGCGATCCGCACCATCACGCAAGCTGCCCAAGCCAACGGCGACACGCTCAGCGCCATGATCCGCGCCATCGTCATGAGTGATACATTCAGAACTTGCCGAGGAAGAGCAACACAATGACAACCAAGAGCAATACGATCTCGCGAAGGACTGTCCTGCGTGGCCTCGGCGCAACCATGGCTCTGCCCTGGATGGAAGCAATGGGCCAAGCCGCGCCCGCAGCAGCGATGACCGGTCAATCGACCGCCGCCGCCCCGCTCCGTATGGCGTTCGTGTTCACACCCAACGGCGTCCACTACCCAAGCTGGAAACCGACCGGCACCGGTGAGGCGTACCAACTCTCGCAAACGCTCAAACCACTTGAAAACGTGCGAAAACATGTCAACGTTCTCACAGGCCTCACCCTCGACAAAGCTCGCGCCAACGGCGACGGCCCGGGTGACCACGCACGATCATCCGCGACATTCCTCACCGGCCAGCAAGCACGCAAAACCGCGGGCAACGACATCGACCTTGGCATCAGTGTTGACCAATTCGCAGCGATCCAAGTCGGCCAGCACACCAAGCTCTCATCCCTTGAAATCGGATGCGAACTCGGCAAACGCGCCGGCAACTGCGACTCGGGCTACAGCTGCGCCTACTCCTCGCACCTCTCGTGGCGCGATGAGGACACGCCCGTGCCCAAAGTGATCGATCCGCGAGCCGTTTTCGAGTCGCTCTTTGGCACGCAAGACAAACAAGCCATGCTCGAACGCATCGGCAGGCGAAGGAGCATCCTCGACTTTGTCGCGGGCGATGCAAGGCGGCTCGAACAACGCCTCGGCGCAAACGACCGCAACAAACTCGACGAGTTCCAATCAGCGGTCCGCGAGATCGAACGCCGAATCGAGCACGCACAAACCAACAGCGATGCAAACACACCCCCCGAAGGCACCATAATCCCGACCGGCATCCCGCGCCAAGTCGGCGAGCACATCGACCTCATGTACGACATGCTCCTGCTCGCGTTCCAGACCGACCAGACTCGCATCGCCTCGTTCATGACCGGCACCGGCGGGAGCAACCGGACCTTCGCCGAGATCGGTGTCACCGACGGCCATCACAACCTCTCGCATCACCGCGGCGATGAGGACATGGTCAGTAAAATCAAGAAAATCGACCGGTTCTACATCGAACGTTTCGCAAACTTTGTGCGCAAAGCATCCGAGATCAATGAGGGCGATGGGTCGCTGCTGGACAACTGCATGATTATGTTCGGCTCGGGCATCTCCGACGGCAACAAGCACAACCACGAAGACCTGCCCATCATCCTCGCCGGCGGCGGGGGCGGCACCATCGACACCGGCAGGCACATCGCCTACGACTCCGAAACCCCGCTCTGCAACCTCTATATCTCCATGCTCGACCGCATGGGCTGCRAWGTTGATTCGTTCGGCGATTCGTCAGGRCCGGTGAGAAAACTGACTCTATAGCTGTAGGGGGTGGCGTCCCGCCGCCCAATGAGATTGTCAACATTGATTGAACCGTACAGCAATGGGCGGCAAGATGCCGCCCCCACGGGGAGTGCGTTACTCCGTCACATCCCACAGCTCGCCGCTGTAGATCAGTTCTTTGGCACCCTTGCCCGCTTGCGACGCTTTCGCCTCGGCGACCTGTCCATGCACAATATCATCGTATGTCGGCTGCGTAGGGTCGGCGTAGATCACACCTAGTGGTTCCGGGAATTGCGGGTGCCGCATTTGTGAAAGCAAGTAGGCGAGGTTCTGGTCGGTCTCGTCGTGGACGAGAAGATCTGATTTTTCGTATCCATCGCCGATTGTGACGACTCTGAGCTTGGTACCTTCGAGTACGATGCCTTTGCCGCTGCCTTTGCCGAAGATCAGGGGCTGGCCGTGGGTGAGCATGACGGTGTTGTTCGGGCGTGTGTCTTTTTGCGTYGCGTAGAAGAACGCCTTGTGATTAAAGATGTTGCAGTCCTGGTAGATTTCGACGAACGATGTTCCCTTGTGGCCCATCGCCCGCAGATAGACCGCATCAAAGAGTTTCAGATCGACATCGAGCGTCCGCGCGATGAATGTGCATCCAGATGCAACCGCGATGGCGATCGGGTTGACGGGGTGGTCGGGCGAGCCCATCGGCGTAGATTCTGTTATTTTGCCAGATTCGCTTGTTGGTGAATATTGCCCCTTGGTCAGGCCGTAGATCCGGTTGTTGAGGAGCAAGATGGCGATGTCGAGGTTTCGCCGCATCGTGTGGACGGTGTGGTTGCCCCCGATCGAGAACAGGTCGCCGTCGCCCGATACGACGCACACTTTGAGGTCCGGGTTTGCCAGCTTGATGCCGGTTGCAACGGACAAACTCCGCCCGTGGATGGTGTGCATCCCGAATGTGTCCATGTAGTATGGGAAGCGGGCGGCGCACCCGATGCCCGAGACAAAGACATAGTCTTCTTTTTTGTGGCCGAGTTTGGGCAATGCCTTGCGGACACCGGTGAGCACCGCGTAGTCGCCGCAGCCCGGGCACCACCGGACATCTTGGTCCGTCGTGAAGTCCTTGGCGGTGTACTGCGGCAAAGCCACGCCGGTACCCTCTGTTCCATTGGGGTTCGTGCTCATGGCGAGGCCTCCTTCTTGATCGAAAGCAGCCTCTTCACCTCGCTGGTGAGCTCGTCTACATGGAATGAACGCCCTTGCGTTTGACAGATACTCTTGGCATCAACAAGAAATTCTGAACGGATCAGCATCGCCAACTGCCCGGTGTTGTTCTCCGGAATGATGATGGTCTCGAACCGGCCCAGCACTTCGCCGAGATTCTTTGGCATGGGGTTGAGGTGCCGGAGGTTGGCGCACCCGAGACCGATGCCTGCTGCGTTTAGTTTTCTGGTCGCCGTCAGAATCGCGCCGTAGGTGCTGCCCCAGCCAAGGAGCAGCGCACGCCCCGATTGCTCGCCGTCGATTGTAAGATCCGGGATCGAGTCCTGTGCGCGTCTGACTTTCTCGGCGCGTGCCGCGATCATGCGCTCGTGATTCTTCGGGTCGTACGAGATCTCCCCGGTGTTCTCGGCTTTTTCGAGGCCGCCGATGCGGTGCTCTAAACCTGCGGTTCCGGGTATGGCCCAAGGCCGGGCCAGCGTTTTGGGGTCGCGTTTGTACGCCAAGAACTTTTCGTCGCCGTCGGGGATTTGGGTCGGGTGATCGATCGTGATCGCCGGGATCGAGTCAAAGTCTGGCAGGTGCCAAGGCTCGGCACCGTTTCCGATTGTTGCATCCGACAGAATAATCACCGGGCACATGTGCCTCGTCGCCAGCCGGACCGCCTCGATCGCGATGTCAAAGCAGTCCGATGGGCTGCGCGGCGCAAGCACGATCACCGGGCTTTCACCCGAACGCCCAAACATCGCCTGCAGCAGATCCGCTTGTTCAGACTTCGTCGGCATCCCCGTCGCTGGACCGGCACGCTGGACATCGAGGACCACAAGTGGCAATTCATAAATAACCGCAAGCCCGACAGCCTCGGCTTTGAGACACAGCCCCGGGCCTGATGTTCCGGTGATACCGATGTCTCCCGCAAAGCTCGCGCCAATCGCTGCGCAGACCGCTGCGATCTCGTCCTCGGCTTGGAATGTCTTGACACCGAGGTGTTTGAGCCTAGCCATTGAGTGCAGAACTTCGGATGCGGGCGTGATCGGGTAGCTCGCGTAGACCATGCCCTTGCCCGATTTTTCGGCAGCCGTCGCAAAGCCAAGAGCGAGCGCCGTGTTGCCGTCGATCCGCCGGTACTTTCCCGGCGTGAGCTTTGCGGGCGGGACGGTGTACCGAACCGCGAGCAACTCGGCGGTCTCACCAAAGTGGTACCCGGCCTTGAGCACGCGCCCGTTCGCCTCGGCGACCAGCGGGAGATTCTTCTTTTCGCCGTAGTAGCTTTTTAGATGCCGGATCGTCGCGTCGAGCGGCCTCTGATAGATCCAGTACGCCACGCCGAGGGCAAACATGTTCCGGCAGCGGTCTGCATCTTTGGAGCTAATCTCAATATCCGCCACGGCCTCGCGCGTCATCCGGCTCATCGGGATGCGCATGATCTGGCGTTGGCTCGTGACCATCTCATCATCGAGCGGGTTGTAGTTCTTAGTGTATCCACATTTTTTGAGGTTACCCTTGGTAAACTCGTCCTCGTTGACAACGACCAGCCCGCCGATCTCGACATCGTCGATGTTGGTTTTAAAGCCCGCGGGGTTCATCGCGAACATCGCGTTGACCTTGTCGCCCGGCGTAAAGACCTCGTGGCTCGAGAATTGGAGCTGGAACCCGGAGACCCCAAACGTCGTGCCTTTGGGTGCCCGGATCTCGGCTGGGAAATCGGGGAAGGTGGCGATGTCGTTGCCGAAGATCGCGCTGGTGGAGGTGAATTGCCCACCGGCAAGCTGCATCCCGTCGCCCGAGTCGCCGCAGAACCGGATCACGACGGCTTCTACGACTTTGGGGTTGGTGGTCTGTCCGGTTTTGGTCATCGCGGTTCTAGCCTCCGTGCAGGACATTCTACGCCCGCCCCTGCCCCGTTTCGCCCGCTACGCTGGCATGTTGTTCCCACACGCCATGACGACCCAGCACACACAATTTGAGCAGGCCCAGGCCGTGATGGCATCGGCTCTGAATATCGCCTCGAAAATCTGTGACGAGTGCGCCGAGGCCGTCGAACATGTTTGCCGGGTTCTTGTCGAGTGCCACCTTAGATTAGAATCACACGATCCAGACGATGTCCCGATTCGCGATCTCATCAAGGCCAATCCCCTAGGCATGTTCGCCTACGCGAGCTGCTACCAATCGATGCTCTCAGAGATCACGACCCCTACCTCGCTTTCCAAACGCAAAGCCCACGGCGCGTACTACACGCCAACGCCCTTGGTCGATCACATTGTCGAGCGGTCCGTGCTCAAGTCGTTCGACGAGTTCACGGGGCAGCTTGCGGGCTTTCGTGTCTGTGACCCAGCGGTTGGGGTCGGGGCGTTCTTGCTCCGCTCGTTGCACTTACTTACCGATCAGATTCTGACGATCCCATTCCGTGAGGAAGGGGGCAAAGCCCAGTCGGATCGCGGTCCTCTGGCTCGCGCGAGGGGCTCGTTGATCCATCAAACAGAGCCTGGTTCTAGTTCAAAACAAGAATCCATCGACACGATCATCCGCAACTGCCTCTATGGTGTGGACATCGACCCGATCGCTGTGATGCTCTGCCGGGCGGTCCTTGCTTGTGAGTCGTCGCAGCCGAGACAGATGTACGAGCACCTTGCTGCGCACATCAAAGTCGGCAACGCGGTCGTCGGCGCAACCCCCGAGCTCATCGAGCGAGGCATCACATCCGATGCCTTTGTCGTGCTCGATGGCGACGATAAGCGGGCGGTGAGCTACTACAAGAAACGCAACACGAAAGAACGCCGGGCATCAACACTGGTTCAGCCGCACCGTGATGACCCAGACAAAAAGCTGGCAGCGGATGCGTGGTGCGCCGCGTTTGTCTGGCGGATGCACATGACCGATGAATCAGGCGAGTGGGATGCCTTGACCCAGAAACACCTCGACACCATCCGTACCCAGCCGAGCAAACTCTCAGCATGGATGCGCGATGAGATCAATCGGCTTGCCCGTGAGCACAGCTTCTTTCACTGGCATCTCGAATTCCCCGAGGTTATTTGTCCGCAGTCGTGATAAACACCTGGGCATCGGGAAACGCCTCTCGAAGATGCACAGAGTCCTCTTCACCGAGCACGCTGAGCGCGCTTGCAAGGGCATCAGCGAGCCACGGCTCGTCGGCGATCACCGTCACCGCGATCCGCGTGGTCAGCCCAAGCCCGGTTCGCGGGTCCACGATGTGCGAGTAGCGGATGCCGTCGATTTCGATGAACTGGTAGAGGTCGCCCGAGGTCGCCACCCCGCAGTTGGTAAGCGTGATGTCTTTGGTATTGTCTACGCCTGACTCAATGGAGATGACCCAGCCTTTGGTTTCTGGCGGCGCATCTCCGATCGCAAGATCGCCCCCAAGGTCAACAAACGCAATGGGTGCATCCAGACCTTCGAGTGTTTCAAGCGCCCGCTGCGCCGCGTACCCCTTGCCGATGCCGCCAAAGTCCAGCCGCATCCCGTCGGTTGCCAGCCTGACCGCGGATTCGGCCTGGTCGATCTCGATCAGATTCAGCCCGACGCGCGAGCGGGCCTCGCGCACCGCGCGTGGCTCTGGGGCTTCGCCTGACTTGGCTGCGGCTCTCCAGAGTTGGGTGATCGGCCCAACGGTCGGATCAAACGCACCGCCCGAAGCAACCCAGACCTTGGCGGATTTGCTCAGCACATCGGCGAGGTCGTTGCTGACATTGTGCCATCGGTTTGCCGGCTTGCTGACAAGCTGCATCGCTTCGCTGTTCGGGTCATAGTCGCTCAGCACATCGTTGAGGTGCTGGATCGTGTCGAATGCGAGGCTCGCTTTGGTCAAGGCCTCGTACTCGAACTCCTGATACAGCACAATCCGGGCCTTGCTGCCCATCATCACCCTTGCGTACTCGAACCGAGTCAGGGTAGTCTCATCGTGCTGGGGATCAGCCGTGGTCGAGGGACCGGAGCCGCAGCCAGCAAGGGGGAGCAAGAGCGTGAAGACGAGTGCAGCGAGTCGGGTGTGCTTTGTCATGGTGTGTAGCGTATCGGCATTGGCAGCCGCTGCGCCGTGTGCCGCTCAGGCGGTCGTCGACGAGATCGAAACCAAGTCCATCCGCGTGCCCGGCACCACGGTCGAGTTCGACCTCGTCCGCGTGCCCGCCGGCTCGGTCGAAATCGAGGGCGAGACCCACGCCGTGACCGAGATGTGGGTCGCTGCCCACGAGATCACCTGGGATCTGTACGACATCTATCTCTATGAACTCGACAAACCCCAGTCCGAGCRGGACTCAGCGAGCACAGGCGCCGACGCCACGACGCGACCCAGCAAGCCCTATGTCCCGCCGGACCGAGGGCTAGGCCATGAGGGCTACCCGGCGATGGGCATGACCATCCACGCCGCCGAGCAATTCTGCAACTGGCTCGGTGAAACCACCGGCACGACATGTCGGCTCCCAACCAAGCCAGAGTGGGTGTACTTGGCAGCGGATGCAACGAGCCAAGCCGCGTGGACCAAAGACAACGCCAACTATACGACGCACCCGGTCGGGGGGCAGCCCGCAAATAAGTTTGGGCTGTACGACATGCTGGGCAATGTCGCCGAGTGGGTAGACACCGACGAGCGCAAGCCGATCGCGATGGGTGGCAGCTACAAAGAACCCGCAGAAGAATGCACGCCGGATTCATGGATGAAGCAGAGAACATCATGGAACGCAAGCGACCCGCAGATCCCAAAGAGCCGGTGGTGGCTCGCCGACTGCAGTTGGGTTGGATTCAGGTTTGTGATCGAGATCGAAGAAGAAGGAGAAGCCGATGGACACGAATAATGGCATCAATCGCAGAGACTTTGTCAAAGCATCGGCAGCCGTCGGCGCATCGGGCTTGCTCGCATCGTCGGCGCTCGGGTCTCTTGTTGCTCGGCGTGAAGAAACACTCAAAATCGGCGTGATCGGTTGCGGCGGGCGGGGCACGGGCGCGATCCTGCAAGCACTCAAGGCAGATGCAAACACCGTTCTCTGGTCCGCCGGCGAAGCGTTCGCAGGGAAAATCGAGCAGAGTGTACTGCATGTGCAAAATGCCCTCGACGATCATCACGCAGAGGGCGGGATGCCCACGGGCAAGATTGATATCGACGAATCACGCCGGCATGTGGGGTTTGATGCGTACGAGAAAGTGATCGCCGAGTGCGATGTGGTCCTGCTCACCACGCCGCCCGCCTTCCGCCCCATGCAGCTCGCCGCAGCGGTCGCCGCGGGCAAGCATGTGTTCTGCGAGAAACCCGTTGCGGTCGATGCGCCGGGCGTGCGCAGCGTGCTCGATTCTGCAAAGCAAGCACAGAAGAAACGGCTCAGCCTCATGTCGGGCTTCTGCTGGCGGTATCAGAACCAGTGCCGAGAAACAATGGCTCGCATCCACGACGGCGGCATCGGCGATCTGCACACACTCCAAACCACCTACAACACCACCGGCTGGGTCAGGCCAAACGCCCGGCAAGAAGCGTGGAGCGACACCGAGTTTCAACTCCGCAACTGGCAGTATTTCACGCCGTTGTCGGGCGACCATATCGCCGAGCAAGCGGTTCACGCGATCGACTGGATCGCGTGGGCGATGCGGGATGTCCCGCCGACGCGGTGCTACGCGATCGGTGGCAGACAGACACGCCCGGATTCTTCAGAAACAGGAAATGTTTTCGATCACTTCTCCGTGACCTACGAGTACGAAGACGGCAGCCGTGGCTACCACATGTGCAGGCACTGGCCAAACACACCCAGCGACAACTCCGCGTACTTCATCGGGAGCAAGGGCAATTGCACGATGGGGCCTTGGACAAACAAGTATGAGATCGCGGGCGATTTGCCGTGGCGTGGCGAAGCCGCGGGCAACGACATGTACCAACAAGAGCTTGACGAGTTGTTCGCAGCGATCCGGTCGGGACACCCGATCAACGACGGGGTGCAGATGGCGCAAACCACGCTCATGGCGATCATGGCAAGGCAAGCCGCGTACACAGGCCAGAACATCACATGGCAACAGGCGCTCGAAAGCGAAGAGAACCTCAACCCCGATGCGTTCGCRTTTGGCAGSAGGCCAACGCCCAGCGTTGCGGTGCCCGGCATCACCAAGTTCATCTAACGGAGAAGCACAATGGCTCTTGACCGAAGAACGTTTCTCCTGTCCGCCGCCGCGACGACCGCCGCCGGTGTGCTTGCACGCAAAGCAGCAGCCCAGCCCGAAACCTTCCGCGCAAACCCAGCGGGCGCTGGCCCAAAGATTCTCAAATCACTTAAATTCGGTATGATCGGCGAGGGCGAAACGCTTGCTGACAAGTTCCGCATCGCCAAAAACGCGGGGTTTGATGGTGTGGAGATGGACAGCCCAAACTCGTTCGATGCGGACGAAGTTGTGGCGGCGCGTGATGAGGTGGGCATCCAGATTCCAGGTGTTGTCGATTCGGCGCACTGGAGCAAGCCTTTCAACCACCCCGATGAATCGATCAGAGCCCAGGGACGCGATGCGCTCGAAACTGCGCTGCGCGATTGCAAACGCTTCGGCGGCTCGACGGTTCTGGTCGTCCCCGCGGTTGTCCGCAAGGGCATGTCCTATGCAGATGCGTATCGTCTCAGCCAAAAAGAAATCGGCAGGCTTGTGCCGTTGGCGGAAGAACTGGGCATCGCCATCGCTTTCGAGAATGTGTGGAACAACTTCCTGCTCAGCCCGCTCGAAGCCGCGCGGTATGTCGATGAGTTCCAGAGCCCAAACATCGGCTGGTACTTTGATGTCGGCAACATTGTCAACTACGCATGGCCCGAGCAGTGGATCGATGTGCTGGGCGACCGGATTATGAAGATCGATGTCAAAGAGTTCAGCAGGTCCAAACGCGACAACGAGGGACTGTGGAAGGGCTTTGGTGTAAAGATCGGCGAGGGCGATTGCGATTGGCCCGCGGTCAACGCGGCGCTCGATCGCATCGACTACCGAGGCTGGGCTTCGGCAGAGGTCGGTGGAGGTGATTCAGAAAGACTTATAGAAATCACAAAACGAATGGATACGGTCTTTGCTCCTGAAGGAGAAGGATAATGGCTGGAAACTGGAACAGGCGTGATGTGGTCAAAGCGGGGGCCGCTCTTGGTGTGGGCTCGCTCATATCACCCGCGTTTGCTGCGGGCGCGGTGCGCCGGGGAAGCGATGAGATCCGTGTCGGCGTGATCGGGTGTGGCGGACGGGGGACGGGAGCCGCTGCCAATGCGATCGATGCGCATCCAGCAACA